>DATEXA010000001.1:0-32055 GCA_035257465.1 Pyrinomonadaceae bacterium
ATTCGGCGCATGCTTTTGGAATTAGCCGAGGCAGGTCTGGTGATTTCGCAAACGGGTTCTCTCGGTGGTTCTCGATTAGCGGGCGACCCCGCCAAAACGACGCTACTTGACGTTTATCAAGCGCTCGAGTGTGGTGGCGTGTTTTCGCTCCATCGACAGCCACCAAGCCGTGACTGTCCCGTAGGTGTAAACATTGAAACTGTTTTAGGTGATGTGTTGCAGGAAGTTGATTCCGCGGTGGAGACAGTACTGTCGAAAATAACCATCAACGACGTCGTACAACGGTTGAAACCCTGTACAGCTGCAACAACGAATAAAAGCACAGAGAAGACGGATAGGAAGAAACATTACAACCGTGAGCGGATCGCTTTGCCCCAGTTGCGCGCAGGGGCGAAGAGCCGGAGAGTCAAGGCTTTCCGAACTGCTTAACTTATCGCGAGAAAGGAATACTCAATTTGGCCAGGCTTGAGAAGGATGAAAGCGGCATCGATCTTATTAATAAGGGCGAGTTCGTTAACCTCAGCGAAGAGCTCACTGACGATGCTGTATCCATCGAAGATATCGACGAGGTCTTACAGACTCTCGAACGCGCCACCAGTGTGGAAACGGAAACCGAGGAGCCATTAATCGAAGAGACCTCTTCGTCTGCAGAGTCTGAGGAAGGAATGAGCGAAGAAGTCGAGCTCGATCTTTCCGCAGGCGAAATGGATAAGACTTCAGACCCGATTCGCGTATACATGCGGGAGATGGGTGTTGTCCCGCTTCTCACGCGCGAACAGGAAGTATCGATTGCGAAGCGGATTGAACGCGGTCAGAAACGCGCCGAGAAGGCGATTGCTCGTTCGCCAATTGCAGTAGTTGAGTTATTCAGAATTGGTGACGAACTGGCTGAGGGCAAGTTGAACATTCGTGACGTCGTTGCCTTTTCGGATCAGATGGAAACCGAAGAGCACGAGGATCGGAGTGAAGAATACCTGCAATGGACAATCGAGGGCTTACAGAACATCCGAAATCTTTACAAGAGGGGTCTGAAGGAGTTTGAGAAGTTCGCTGCCGAGCAAAGACTGACGCGAGGGAAGCGTACCAAGAAGCTCCTTCGTTACAGACGAAAACTTGCGCGTACGCGCCTCGAAATTGCACAAGAAATCCGCGGCTTGCATATGAAGGAAGCAGCTCGTCAACGTCTGATTGCTTCTATAGGTAGTGTTCATAAGGAGACTCGGACTCTCGAGCGCGAAATTGAAGGTCACACCGAGAAACTGAAACGCAAAGGCGTGAAAGCCGATAAACAGAAGGAATTCAAGCGATATATCGCGACCGCGAAAAAGCGACTCAAAGAGATCGAGGTCGAGCACCATCTGTCTCCACTTGAGATCAAGCGTTCGCATCAGATGATCGCGATCAGTGAAGCCCAAACTGCACAGGCGAAGCACGAGCTTACTGAGGCTAACCTGAGACTGGTGGTATCTATCGCCAAGAAGTATCAGAACCGTGGACTGCAATTCCTGGATTTGATTCAAGAGGGCAATCTTGGTCTGATGAAGGGCGTAGATAAATTTGACTGGCGACGTGGTTACAAGTTTTCAACTTACGCCACCTGGTGGATTCGTCAGGCTATTACCCGCGCTATTGCCGACCAGGCGCGAACGATTCGCATTCCAGTTCACATGATTGAAGTGATCAATAAACTGAAGAACACTTCTCGCGAACTCGTGCGTGAATTGGGACGTGAACCAACGACCGAAGAGATCGCCAAGAAGATGGACACTTCGGTCGACAAAGTGCGCAAGGCTCGCAAGCTTATGCAGGATCCGATTTCGCTGGAAACTCCCATTGGCGAAAACGGTGATTCGCAGCTTGGCGACCTGATTGAAGACAAGTCGAGCGAAAGTCCTGCGGCCCGAGTGATAACTTCGAACTTGCGAGAAATCGCGGGCGATGTTTTGCAGACTTTGAGTCCTCGCGAAGAACGTGTGATTCGCTTGCGCTTTGGTTTGGACAACGGCGGACATGAAAGAACACTTGAAGAGGTAGGTCAGAATTTCAATGTAACTCGCGAACGTATCCGGCAGATTGAGGCGAAGGCGCTCAGAAAACTCCGTCACCCGTCGCGGGCCCGCTTACTTAAGAATTTCCTCGAAGGCGAGGGGTAAACTTCAACAGATAACGTGGAGACATTAACGCAGAGACTAGGAGACAACGATGAGTGAATTTGTGAAAGATGTGAGCGACAGCTCGTTTGAAAAGGATGTATTGGGAGCTGACAAGCCGGTGCTTGTAGATTTCTGGGCCGAGTGGTGTGCCCCTTGCCGCATGCTCGCGCCTACGGTCACGGCGGTGGCAGAGCATTATGGTGACAACGCTAGTGTCGTCAAACTAAACGTCGACGACAACCCATCAACTGCACAGCGATATGGTATCAAGGGTATTCCAACCTTGATTCTGTTCCGTGAGGGGAAAGAAGTGGAGCGTGTTGTGGGAGCCACGAGCAAAGAATCGATCACGCGAATGGTTGAGAAGTACATTGGCGTGAAAGCGTAACGCTCTTCAATCCGTCATCAAAGGCCAGGCACTACTTAAAAGTGTCTGGCCTTTTTTGATCCAAATTGAGTATTCGAACTCGGGGGCAGTGGCCCGACTGTAAAGGAGGGCTCTCCTGTTCTACGCTCTACTCGGAGCCCTCCTTTACAGTCGGGCTACTGCCCCGAGTTCTTGCTTTGCATCTTGCGAACAAGTTGGCCAAAATGAAGTAACCATGGAACCCACAAAACCTGCGCGCCTGATTGTCGGCATCACAGGAGCTACAGGAACGATATTCGGTGTGCGTCTGTTACAGATGCTTCATGGCTCTGGGGTAGAGACCCACCTTGTTCTCAGTAAGTGGGCGGCACGAACGTTGGTGCATGAGACTCCGCATACCGTGAAGGAAGTTCGAGCCCTGGCAACGCAGAGTTATGGTGTGACCGACCAGGGCGCTGCGATTTCCAGTGGCTCATTTGTAACGTTAGGAATGGTGATCGCTCCGTGTAGTATGCGAACGCTTGCGGCAATCGCTCACGGACTCGGCGACAACCTGATACACCGGGCGGCCGACGTTATCTTGAAAGAACGTCGAAAGTTGGTATTGGTGGTACGAGAATCGCCGTTCAGTGAGATACATCTCGAAAATATGCTAAAGCTTTCGCGCATGGGTGTTGTGATTCTTCCTCCGGTGCCGGCTTTCTATAACAATCCTCAAAACCTCGATGACATGGTGAATCACATCACGATGCGTGTAATCGATCAGTTCGACATTCATCTTGATGTCATGAACCGTTGGGACGGTGTGTTGCTAGATCAGAGGCGATCGCAGCCCGATAGTAAATAGGAGAACAAATGGGAGAGAACGTCGAGCTTCAAAGCAACGGGGGAAACACACCTGGCTATCTCGCGATAACTAAAAGGGCTCACGGCCCAGGCGTCGTTGTAATCCAGGAGTGGTGGGGACTAGTACCTCATATCAAGGACGTGTGCGATCGTTTTGCGGATCAAGGATTCGTGGCGCTTGCTCCTGATCTTTACCACGGCAAGGTGGCCAAGTCGCCTGATGAAGCCGGCAAGATGATGATGGCTCTTCGTATTGAAGAAGCTGAGGAGGATCTAAAAGGGGCAATAGACTTTCTGGCTGCTCAAGAAGCAACGACGGGCGACAAGGTGGGCGTTATTGGTTTCTGCATGGGAGGCGCCCTTGCGTTATACGCGGCGACAAAGAACTCTAAAGTCGGAGCTTGTGTTGTCTTTTACGGTGGTCATCCGAAGGTTAAGCCAGATTTGCCGAACCTTCAGAGTCCGGTGCTTGGAATCTATGGTGAACGTGATGGCTCCGTAACTCCGCAGTTGGTCCATGAGTTGGAAGACCAACTGAAGAAACTCGGAAAATCGTTCGAAGTCCATATTTATCCCGGTGCTGTTCACGCTTTCTTCAACGACGCACGTCCGGAAGCCTACAATGCCGAAGCTGCGGCTGATGCGTGGCGTCGCACAATCGAATTCTTGAGAAAGAATTTGCAATAGTGAATATTACAGACGACCTGCCACCCTTCAGCGGTTGAACTTTATGTCACGCTCTTTGCTTGGTAACGAAGACAAGTGTTAGTTTAGGGTTTCCAGTTTCAGTTCTTCTTGACACCCGTATCATCTGTAAGTTGATTTCGTACCCACCCGTTAATTCGGTTGGGTCTGACGGATAGTTCTATCTTATGCACGCTTCCGCCGTGCTATTCACCTAAAGCTTTTCTAAACCAAGGGAACTCTTCTTATGACTACAACTACGTGCGCCAATAGCAGTTTGTCTTTAAGAAAACTCTCAGTGTGGCTCTTTCTGCTCTTCCTGCTCGTACCTGCTTTTATTAATGCGCAAACACCTACGCCGTCGCCTCAGGCGGCACCTCAGAGTTCGCCATCACCGAGTCCACAGGAGCCACCAAAGAAACCGGATGAAGAGAAGAAGCCTGACGAAGCCGCTCGTCCACGAGACCCAATGTCGACTCCCACATTCAATGGCTTAAAGTTCAGGTCAATCGGACCAGCTTTCACCTCAGGCCGCATTGTTGGATTCGCCGTCGATCCGTCGAGCTCATCTCGTTATTACGTAGCTGCTGCTTCAGGTGGAGTTTGGAAGACGGTCAACAATGGAACCACTTGGACGCCGGTGTTTGACACTGAAGGTTCTTACTCAATCGGCGCGATTGCACTAGATCCAAAGAATCCATCGACTGTTTGGGTTGGCACTGGCGAGAACAATAGTCAACGTAGTGTTTCTTACGGCAACGGTATCTATCGTTCCGACGATGGCGGTCGCAGTTGGAAAAATGTCGGTCTCAAAACGTCTGAACACATCGGGCGAATTGCAATCGATCCGAAAGACTCGAACATTGTGTATGTAGCTTCTCAAGGACCTTTGTGGGGGCCCGGAGGAGAACGTGGACTCTTCAAAACCATTGATGGCGGCAAGACGTGGAAAAACATTCTCACGATCAGTGAAAACACCGGCGTCACTGATGTCGTTATCGATCCTCAAGATCCCAACACAGTGTATGCAGCCGCGTATCAACGTCGCCGTCACATGTGGACACTTATTGACGGCGGACCGGAGAGCGCGCTCTACAAATCAACAGATGCCGGAGCCACCTGGAATAAATTGCGTGCGGGTCTGCCCACGACTGAGATGGGCAGAATTGGAATCGCAATTTCACCTGTCGATTCGAACGTTATCTACGCGACAATCGAAGCTGCCGATCGAAAAGGCGGTATCTTCCGATCCTCAGATCGTGGTGGGAGTTGGGAGCGACGAAATGAATTCGACACGGGAGCGATGTATTACGCGCGCATCGTTGCCGATCCCAGGAATGTAGATCGGATCTATGTCATGAACGTCTTTCTGATGGTCTCAGACGACGGTGGCCGCACGTTAAGACGTTTGGGTGAAAAGTCAAAGCACGTCGACAACCATGAAATCTGGATCGATCCACGCGATAACGATCATTACCTCGTCGGGTGCGATGGTGGCGTTTATGAAAGCTTCGACCGCGGGGCAAACTGGAACTTCAAAGAGAACCTTCCTGTCGCACAGTTCTACGACATCACTACAGACAACGCGAAGCCGTTCTATAACGTTTACGGCGGAACTCAGGACAACTTTAGTGTTGGTGGTCCTTCACGTACGCGGAGCGCATCTGGAATTGTTAATAGTGATTGGTACGTGACTCAGGGTGGGGATGGTTTTCGTTCGCAGGTGGATCCGGAAGATCCAAATACTGTCTATGCTTCCTTGCAGCATGGTGTCATTGTTCGCTTTGACAAGCGAACGGGCGAGCGGATTGGTATTCAGCCGCAGCCTGGTCGTAATGAAGAACCGTGGCGCTGGAACTGGGACACTCCTTTCATAATCAGTCCTCATTCACATACTCGTCTTTACATGGCCGCGGACAAACTGTTCCGCAGCGACGATCGGGGCGACAGTTGGCAGCCAATCAGTGGACAGCTGTCTCGTGCTCTCGATCGAGACAAGTTGGCTGTGATGGGTCGCGTCTGGGGGATCGATGCTGTAGCAAAGAATGCTTCTACTGCGTTCTTCGGCAACGCGTCAGCATTGGCCGAATCGCAAAAGAAAGACGGCTTGATCTACGTAGGCACTGATGATGGCTTGATTCAGATAACTGAAGATGGCGGCAAGGCCTGGCGGAAGATCGATAAGTTTCCTGGTGTGGCAGACATGGCCTACGTAAGTCGCATCATCACTTCCAACCATGAGGCAAACACTGCATACGCGGCTTTTGACAATCATCAGAATGCCGATTTCAAACCTTATCTTTTGAAGACAACTGACGCCGGACGAACATGGACATCGATTGCTTCAAACCTTCCAGCGAACGGTCCGGTTTGGGCAATTGCTGAAGATAATGTGAATCCCAATTTGCTCTTTGTTGGAACGGAGTTTGGCCTCTTCTTTTCAGTGGATGGGGGCCAGAAATGGATTCAACTAAAAGGTGGCCTGCCGACGATCGCTGTGCGCGACCTGAATATCCAAAAGCGTGAAAACGATCTTGTAGTAGGAACGTTTGGCCGCGGCATCTACATTCTTGATAACTACTCAGCACTCCGTTCGATAAGACCAGAGGCACTCAGGCAGGAATCAATTCTGTTTCCGGTCAAGGATGCGCTGATGTATATCCAGTCGCAACCGCTGGGTGGGCGAGGTAAGAGTTTTCAGGGCGAGACGTTCTACACCGCAGAAAATCCACCATTCGGGGCAACTGTGACCTGGTATCTCAAGGAAGCGGTAAAGACTCGAAAGGAAAAAAGACAAGAAGCTGAGAAGGAAGCAGAGAAGCAGAAAGCCCCGGTTGCGTGGCCGAGCTCCACTGATATTCGAGCGGAAGATGAGGAAGAAGCACCGGCCATTATTGTTACGATCAGCGACGCGAACGATCGAGTTGTTCGGAGGCTTACCGGCCCGGTCACTGCCGGAATTCAGCGCGTCACCTGGGATCTTCGTTACCCGGCTGCAAACTTGTCTGCTCCTCCTCCGCCAGATGCTGATGCCGATTTTGAACCGCCCGCAGGTTCGCTGGTAATGCCCGGAACCTATAAGGCATCCATCGCGAGGCGAGTTGATGGTGTCTTGACGCCATTGGGTCAGCCACAGGAGTTCCAGGTAGTAGTTGATGGTCAGGACACTATGTCGAGTGCCGATCGCACGTCCCTTGTTGAGTTTCAACAGAAGGCAATTCGGCTCCAACGAGCGGTTAGTGGCGCAACACAGGCCGCAAATGCACTGAAGCCGAGACTAACGGCGATAAAGCGCGCGATCACTGAAACACCTTCGCTGACGCAAAAGCTTCAAGATGATGCGGCGTCCCTCGATAAACGAACAAACGAGATCATTCGCGCGTTGAATGGCGACAATGCAGCTCGACAACGAAACATCAATACTCCGCCATCGATAAATGAGCGCGTAGGTTATGTCGTCGGCGCACAGCGCATGTCGACTGCGCGGCCAACGCAGACACAGGTCAATCAGTACAACGCTGCTGCTCAGGATTTCGAAGGTGTGTTGAATCAACTTCGGCAGTTGATTGAAGTGGATCTTTCGAGGTTGGAGAAACAGTTGGAAGCTGCCGGTGCTCCCTGGACGCCTGGAAGAATTCCGGAGTGGAAAGACACGCCGTGATAGTTCAGATTTCAGATTGCAGATTGCAGATCTCAGATTGGTAGGAACGTCACATGATCCGTTTTTCTTTAGCGTTGGTATTGTTGACTCTCGTCGCTCCACTCTGCGCACAGCCGCGCTCTGAAACAACTAAGTCCCAAACCATCGACGAAAAGGTCGCAGGGATGCAGAAGTTTCCTGGTTACTTTCCATTCTACTGGGACACGAAAGCGGGAAAACTTTGGCTTGAGATTGACAAGTGGAATACGGAGTTTCTTTACGTCGAATCTCTGCCCGCCGGCATTGGTTCTAATGACATCGGTTTGGACCGGGGACAGCTCGGAAATAGTTTCATCGTGCGCTTCGATCGGTCTGGCCCAAAAGTCTTGCTAGTGGCGCCCAACTACGAATTCCGTGCAGTAACAAACGACCCCGACGAAAAGCTCGCTGTCAAAGATGCATTTGCGGAGTCGACCCTGTGGGGTTTTGAAGTGGCAGCCGAAGACTCTGGTCGTGTGCTTGTAGATGCCACCGCCTTTTATCTTCGCGATGTACACCATGTGACGAACACGCTCCAACGAGGTCAACAGGGAACTTATCGTCTAGAGCCTTCGCGTTGCGCCTTCTACTTACCAAACACCAAGAACTTTCCGCAAAACACTGAGGTCGAAACTACGTTGACTTTTACCGGCGACCCGAGTGGTCAGTTTATTCGGCAGGTTGTTCCGTCGCCTGAGGCAGTGACGGTTCGCGAGCGACATTCATTCGTACAGTTGCCTGGTCCAGGCTACAAACCACGTGTGTTTGATCCGCGCGCGAGTTTCTTCGGAATCAACTACATGGACTTCGCTGCACCAATCGAGGAACCGATTACTAAAAGATTCATCTCTAGACATCGGTTGGCGAAAAAAGATCCAAATGCTGCCGTGAGTGAACCTGTCGCGCCAATAGTTTATTACGTGGATCGCGGCGCACCGGAACCAGTTCGCTCCGCACTTGTGGAAGGAGCGCGCTGGTGGAACCAGGCATTCGAAGCGATCGGATACAAGAATGCTTTCCGTGTCGAAGTAATGCCGCCGGACGTTGACCCAATGGATGTTCGTTACAACGTCATTCAGTGGGTTCATCGTTCTACGCGCGGTTGGTCATACGGAGAATCATTAAGTGACCCAAGGACCGGAGAGATTATTCAGGGTCGCGTGAGTCTTGGTTCACTTCGCGATCGACAAGACTTTTTGATCGCCGAAGGATTGCTTGCGCCTTATGAGAAAGGAAAACCACTGTCGCCGAAACTTCTGGAGATGGTGCTGGCGCGTTTGCGTCAACTTGCTGCGCACGAAGTTGGTCATACACTGGGGCTTCAGCACAACTATGCAGCTAGCCCAGTCAATCGCGCGTCTGTGATGGACTATCCAGCTCCTTACGTGAAACTTGGTGCCGATGGTGTTCCTGATCTGTCGGAAGCGTATGCGAAGGGGATTGGTGAATGGGACAAGGTCTCGATTGCTTATGGCTATCAGGACTTTCCCGCTGGTACAGACGAACAGTCTGCACTTGATCAGATACTCAGTAATGCGTTTTCGCGTGGCCTGATGTATCTGACGGATCAGGACGCTCGCCCTGCGAGCGCTTCCAGTTCGGTAGCCCATCTTTGGGACAACGGAAAGAATGTTGTTGATGAACTCGGCAACGTGATGAAAGTGCGGGCGTCTGCCTTGCGACGCTTCGGCGAGAACAACATCCGTGAAGGCGCGCCGCTGGCCACTCTCGAAGATGTGCTTGTACCGATCTACATGTATCACCGCTACCAGGTCGAAGCCGCCGCAAAAGTCGTAGGTGGTCAGGACTACACCTTCAGTTTGAAAGGAAAAGGCGATCGCAATCCGCAGATCGTGGCGCCAGAGGAGCAACGACGTGCTCTCGACGCGGTGTTGAACACAATCAAACCAGACGCTTTGGTGTTGCCTGAATCGTTATTGAAGTTAATACCACCGCGTCCCGCCGGCTACGCACGCACTCGGGAAGACTTTCGCATTCGCACACAACCAACTTTTGACGCACTCACTCCTGCAGAGACAATTGCTGATCACGTCAGCGGATTTCTTTTCAACCCCGAACGCGCTGCACGCCTGGTTCAATTTCATGCTCGCGATCCGCGCTCTCCAGGACTGGTTGAAATAGTCGACAAGATCATAACTTCGACATGGAAAGCACCAGTTGCAGCTGGTTACGCAGGTGAGATTCAGCACACGGTCGACATGGTGATACTGGGAGATTTAATGGCGCTTGCCTCAACGGAGCGCGCACCAAATCAAGTACGAGCTGTTGCTGAACTAAAACTCGATCAGCTCAAGATGTGGCTCGGCACCCAGCGAACTCTGACGCGTGAGGACAATCAACGCGCCTTCTTGTATTACGCGATCGAACAGATCAAGCGCTTCCAGGACGATCCCAAGAAGATGAACATCACGCGCCCGCAAGATCCACCTGATGGTCAGCCGATTGGAATGGATTGGTGGGGAAAAGGTGAACGGGGCTGCGATTGGGAGTAAGAGAGTTATTGATCATTTTTCATTTGGCATTTTTCATTTTCCATTTGCCCCTGTCCGAACGTTCGAAGATCGAACCGGTCAAAACGATTGTCACCAAGGAAGGCTTGTTCTTAATTGAGTTTCTGCTGCTCAATTCGATCCCCCTCAAAATGGAAAATGGAAAATGACAACTGGAAAATAACCAATGATTTCCTCTCGTCTCGCTCCCTCACGCTAAGATTCTGAAACTTACCCAGCCTCCTCCCGTAAGCAGACAGAGTTAATCAAATTGCTGTAGCATTGGGCTCCTCATGACCGGACTCGAGCAATACGTCGGAGAAGTTATCGACGACAAATATCGTCTGGAGCAGTTACTTGGATCGGGCGGTATGGGAGCTGTGTATCTTGCGACTCACCTGGGAACTGAGCGGTATGTAGCCCTAAAGTTGATCGCTCCCCAGTTCATGCGCAACGACGAATTCGTTGAGCGTTTCAAACGCGAAGCGCGCGCTGCAGGACGCTTACGTCATCCGAACGTAGTTGATGTCACGGACTTCGGATTCGCCGGTGTTAACAACGGCCGGGTTGCTTACCTCATCATGGAATACCTGGACGGTTGTACGCTCGGCGACATTCTGGCCGAAGAGAAGCGGCTGCCGCTTGACTGGGTCGTTGATATTCTCGAACAGGTTTGTTCCGCAGTTCATGAAGCGCACCAGCAGGGAATCATTCACCGCGACTTGAAGCCCGACAATATCTGGCTGGAACCAACTCGTCTCGGAGGTTACCGGGTTAAGGTCCTGGATTTCGGTATTGCGAAAGTTGGTGAAGCCACTACGCCAACGATCAATGAAGATTCAGCCTCGACGATCATCGATGATCTCTCGGTGCTGAAGAGCGCCACGCCAACTTCAATCACCGACTCGTTTCCGGTACATGGTTCTGTTGAGTTGGAAACGCCGACTTTGATGCAACCGGCCGAAGTGAGTACTCAACCAGTTGATTCGACTGGTGAGGAGAAAGGAACGCGACTCTTCTCTGCAAAAACTTCTGTTCATGAACAATCGAACCTGACCGGAAAGTTTGGAAACCAGGTCGCCGAATTCGACGACAACGACGGAACTCTGCTTTTTGGCAAGGACACTCATTCGCGCACAACTGGTTCTCCGAACATGACAACAACCGATCAAGGTTCAGCCTTGACTCGCGTCGGTGCAATCATGGGGACGCCGCTTTATATGTCGCCCGAGCAATGTAGTGGAGGACAAGTTGATACTCGCTCCGACATCTACAGCCTTGGCGTCATCGCCTATCAGATGTTGTCAGGTGACCCGCCATTTGCGGGAAATACCTCGAACGTGATGCGTGCGCATCGCGAACAGTCACCGCAGCATATTCGCGAACGCGCAACGAAAGTACCCAAGCGCGTGGCCGGCGTTGTGATGTCAGCGCTTTCGAAAGTGCCAACTGAGCGACCACAAACAGCGTTCGCTTTTGGGAGTTCTCTACGCGGCCAGGCCGAAGGTGTTGGAGCTTTGTACAGGCGTGCGTTTTCACTCTACAGCGAATATTTTCCGAAGTTTCTGAAGCTTTCGTTTCTCGCTCACATTCCCGTTATCGTTGTTAGCATCTTGATGAGTGCTCTTTTCATTGCCGACAGATACTTGCCGAAGACCGGAGCCGTGCACATCGCAGTGATCTGTGGAATGGTCGTAGTCGCTTTGCTTCAAATCCTCAGTTACTTCGTTAGCACCGCGGTAATATCAGGCGTCACTGCCATCATCGTCGTGCAACTTTCTGTAGCCCCTCTCCGACCGGTCCGTTTGCGTGAAGCAATTGCGGTACTAAAGAAGCGGTTTCGTCCTTTCATCAGCACGATGATCCGCGTGCTGATTCGGCTCACAATCGGTTACGCACTTTTGATTGTGCCGGGTCTGATCATGTCAATTCGGTACGCACTGTATGCGCCGGTAGTTTTGATTGAGGGTCTGGAAAAGAAAGCGGCCCTTAAGCGATCTCGTGAATTGGGTTCACGATCCTGGCGGACAGTCATCATCGTTTCGATTCTGCAGGTGATGATACCAATGATCGTCAATATGCTTGTTGGTCGAATCAGGTTTAGTACGGGTTCGGATTTACATCCTTCAAATCTTTCAAGGCAGCTTTGGCAGCAAGCTCTTGGCTTAACGAACATCTTTATCGTGCCGTTAATTTCAATTGTTCCTGCATTGCTGTACCTGAAGATGCGTCAGCTGGGTGGCGAAACGTTGAGCGCTGCCATGGCGCAAATGGAAGGAGACGACCATGATCGAAGTAAGTGGCAACAACGGATGCGAACTCGATTAACACTTCACACACCAGTAGGCAGGACTACCACCTCAAAAGCCGACACTCCTCACCCGGCGTAGCTTATCCACAGATTTCGCCGGTTTCGCAGATTTCCTGGCGAAGAGATGGATAAGACACCGCTCTAAAGTGAATCTGCGTAATCGGCGGATGATCCTTTTTACGTTCACATTTCTGAACAAGATCACAATATTTTGGACTTCTAATTTCGAAAGTGGGATTGCCAATCCCGCAAGCGAAACCACAAACCTTGATCGATAATCTTCAATCGCCGCGGTCCAGAGTCCTTTGCTTATCTGATTTTCAAGAATTGGCCCAATAAACTGTGATTCCTGACTGACTGAGTTAATACTTCGTACCCACCTGGTTGCTGGCACGCCTCTTGATTCCATCATTTTCGGAGAACTGTATAGGTGCGCGAAGTTGATAAGTAGTAGCTCGATTAATTCTGCTTCGCGTGCAAATCGCCGCTCTCTCAACAAGGCCTTGTACAGCTCTCCAATAATTTCTGATTAGTCATGGACATCAAGCGACCTCCCAAATCGAAACTCAAGAAGAAAATTCGCACCGCGATTTTTATTGTTGTCGGTGTGATTGGCATCGGCGGAATCACATATGGCCTGTCGAAGCTGAAACCTGCCGCCCCTACGCTTGATCGTTCCACAGCGGTGATTGAGACCGTGAAGCGAGGTCCGTTCGTTCGGGACGTACACGGCAACGGAACCTTGGTGCCTCAAGTTACGCGTTATGTTCCTGCTCCAGCCGAGGGTCGCGTCGAAACAATTCTGGTGCAGGCTGGGGTTGTAGTCGGACCTGGAACGGTAATCGTTGAACTTTCAAATCCCCAAATGGAACAGCAGGCGGCTGATGCTCAATTCCAGGTAAAGGCCGCGGAGGCAGACGAGGAAAATCTGAAAGTGCGCTTGGAAAGCGACACTATGACGCAGAAGTCTGCCATCGCGAGCATCAACGCTGAATACAGTCAGGCAAAGTTGCAGCTGGATGCAGACGAAGTTCTGGCCAAGCAAGGTCTGGTCGCTGATCTCGTCCTAAAGATCTCCCGCGTACATGTTCAGGATCTCGCCAGCCGTTTGAAGGTTGAACAAGAGCGACTCAACGTCGGTTCGAGGGCGACCAAAGCCCAACTCAATGCCCAGAGTTCGCGCGTGCAACAGCTGCGTGCACTGGGCAAACTAAAACAAGATCAGGTTGATGCATTGAAGGTCCGTGCTGGAACGGGCGGAGTTCTGCAAGAAGTCACTGTGAAGGAAGGTCAGCAGGTAAGTCCTGGCGTTAACATAGCTCGCGTGGCTGATCCCGCTTCGCTAAAAGCTGAACTGAGGGTTGCCGAAACTCAAATTAAAGATGTTCGCGTAGGTCAACCAGTTTTAGTCGATACGCGCAACGGAATTATTCAGGGACAGGTAGCGCGCATCGATCCGGCGGCACGTGAAGGAACATTCACCATAGATGCCACGTTCAATGGTCCGTTACCGTCCAACGCAAGACCGGATATGAGTGTCGACGGAACAATTGAGCTGGAGCGTCTATCTGATGTGTTGCATGTAGGTCGCCCTGCCTTTGGCCAGGGACAAACTACGATCGGTATGTTTGTGCTGACCCCGGATGGACAGGAAGCAGAGCGCCGTCAGGTGACACTAGGCCGCTATTCCGTGAGCACCGTCGAGATAGTCAACGGATTGCGTGAAGGCGATCAGGTTATCGTCTCCGACACTTCGTCTCTCGACGCCTACAACCGAATTCGCGTGCGATAGGTTCAACGTCTGTGGTGTTTACTCAGTGGATCTTTGAATGTCCGATATGCTTTAGCTTGTCGGTCTAACTGAAGATTTACTTGCACCCGACAAGCTAAAAGCATATCGGACATTCAAAGATCTAAGACTAACTCTTAAGGAGCAAATGATGAGTTCATCGGGCCCTCTAATTCACCTCTCTGACGTGAAGAAAGTCTTCTACACTGACGAGGTGGAGACCCATGCACTTTCGGGTATTCATCTCGACATCAAACAGGGCGAGTATGTTTCAATCGCCGGACCTTCTGGTTGTGGCAAATCCACTTTGCTGTCAATTCTTGGATTGCTCGACACGCCGACCGCGGGCGAGTACGTCCTGAATGAACACCCTGTCGAGAACCTCTCGCTTTCGGAACGCGCTCGGATCCGCAATCGCGAAGTTGGGTTCATCTTTCAAAGTTTCAACTTGATTGGCGATCTTACGGTCTATGAAAACGTTGAATTGCCCCTGACTTATCGTGGCATGAGTTCCAGCGAACGTAAGAAGCGCTCGACCGAAGCCCTCGAGCGAGTCGGCATGGCTCACAGAGCCAAGCACCTTCCCAGTCAGCTATCAGGCGGTCAGCAACAGCGCGTAGCTGTAGCTCGTGCAGTTGGTGGAGCGCCAAGCATCCTGCTAGCAGACGAGCCGACGGGAAACCTCGACTCTACAAACGGTGAAGCGGTGATGGAACTGATGCGTGAGTTGCACCGTGGAGGCGCGACCATCTGCATGGTGACGCACGATCCACGCTACGCTCAACATGCTGATCGCATCGTTCACTTGTTCGACGGTTTGATTGTCGAAGAAGAAGTGGGTTCCGAACGTCGCGAGATTCACGAACAACAATTAAAGGAAGCTGGTTTCGGAGCGATTTCATGATCAGTTTGCGCGGCATTGAGAAAGCATTCCCGCATGGGCCTACAAAGACCTATGTGTTGCGGCGAATCGATCTCGATATTAAGCCGGGCGAGTTTGTTTCGATCATGGGTCCGTCCGGCGCCGGCAAATCGACGTTACTGCACATCCTGGGCATGCACGATCAGTCCTGGAGTGGTGAGTATTATTTTGACGATACCGCGGTTCACAAACTGGATGGGAAGAAGCGCGCGGTACTGCGAAATAGCAACATCGGTTTCGTCTTTCAAAGTTATCACTTGCTGGATGACCAGACTGTATTTGAAAACCTGGAATTGCCTTTGTCTTATCGCGACGTAAGCAAAAAGGATCGACAGTCGATCGTTTGCGACACGCTTGATCGATTTCAGATGGTCGGAAAGAAAGACCTTTTTCCCACGCAGCTCTCGGGAGGACAGCAACAACTCGTCGGCATCGCACGTGCTGTTGTTGCCAATCCGCGAATCATTCTTGCTGACGAACCCACAGGTAATCTCCATTCTGCGCAGGGCAAGGAGATTATGGACATGTTCAAGCGGCTTAACGACGAAGGGACAACGATTATCCAGGTCACCCACTCGGAGACAAATGCCGCTTACGGCAACCGGATTATTCGTTTAGAAGACGGTTGGATTGTTAATAACTAGTTCTTAGCCTGCAGTTGCTCTGATTTCAAAAAACCCGTTGCTCGCGGGGCGCGTGAAACCTCCCCATTGTGCGTCGACGTCACAAGTGTGTCCGGCAACGAGGTTGGAGATAGTTTTAATGGATACTCTGCTGAAAGATCTTCGTTACGGAATCAGAAGTCTTCTAAGGCAGCCGGCCTTTACTTCAGTTGCAGTGTTGACTCTTGCGCTTGGTATTGGTGCTAACAGCGCAATCTTTAGCGTAATCAACACCCTAATCCTGACCCCTCCCGCGTTCGCTGAACCAAATCGCGTTGTCTCGATTTGGCAAACCCCAGTTGGCACTCGAAAAGAAGGCTATGTCTCTTACCTTGATCTGCAAGACTGGCAATCAAGGAATCAAACCTTTGAAGAAATAGCCGGCTACAAACTAAACGGTTTCGTTCTTCTGAATAACGGGGAAGCTGAACAAATTCAGGGGATGCGAATTACCGCTAACTTCCTTCCGATGTTGAAAGTGACACCAGTCCTGGGTCGCAACTTTGTACCAGACGAAGAGAAGCGTGGCAGTCAAAAGGTCGCACTCATTAGTTACGACTTTTGGCAGACTCAGTTTGGTGGCGATCCAAACATCCTAAACCGTCAGCAGTCTTTGGATGGCCAAGATTTCACGATCATTGGCGTGCTTCCACAACATTTCGAGTTTCCACTGGTCGCAAAGGATGTTGAGGTTCTAACGACTGTCACTGGTGAGGCAGGAAATCTCAAGGAACGGGGTGCTCATGTTCTCAAAGTTGTCGGCAGGCTTAAGCCAAGCGTCAGCCTCGAAGGCGCCCAAACCGACATCACAAGAATCGCTGCAAGTTTGGCCCAGGAGTATCCGCAATCGAATACGGACACGACTGCATTCCTGGTCAGTGCTCACGAGCAACTGGTCGGACGCGATCTCAGACAAGCTCTATGGCTGTTGTTGGGCGCGGTCGGTTTCACTCTGCTAATCGCTTGCAGTAACACAGCGAACCTCTTGTTGGTGCGAGCAAGTACCAGGCAAAAGGAGATTGCGATTCGGTCCGCGCTTGGAGCGAGCCGTTGGCGAATTGCGCGCTCGTTGTTTGTCGAAAGCATTCTGATGTCTTTGATCGCAGGCGCTGCAGGCCTGTTTCTGGCAGTCTGGGGATTGGCAATTATCAAGTACTACGCTGCCGATCAATTACCAAGGATTACTGAGGTAAGCATCAACTCGAAAGTGTTGTTATTCACACTGGTGGTTTCCCTATTAACGGGCTTGCTCTTTAGTCTCGTGCCCACGCTTAAGGCTTCGCACCCTGACATCAATGAAGTTCTGAAGTCTTCTTCAAAGTCCGCCACAAGTGGACGAAGTCTACGACTCTGGCGCAACTCGCTTGTGGTTTCGGAAGTTGCTCTCAGCTTGATTCTACTCGTCGGCGCAGGTTTGATGATTAAGAGTTTCTCGCTACTGACGAATGTCCCGCCAGGCTTTGATCCAAAAAATGTGCTGACCGGTCGAATCAGTTTGACTAGCGCTGAGTATGTCAAGCCAGAGCAGTGTGTCCTCTACGTGAATCAAACTCTCGCCAAGCTGAAATCGATACCTGGAGTCGAGGCCGCTGCTTTTGTGGCTCCAATGCCCTTCAGTGGTGGAAACGTCTACTCGGATTTTCGAATTGAAGGTAGACCGGTACCCGAGGCAGGTCGTGAACCCTCAGCAAGTAATCGAAGCGTTACTCCTGAGTACTTCGCTTCTATGAAGATCCGACTCTTAAAGGGACGCTTCTTTACCGATCAAGATAAGCGAGGGCAGTTAGGAGCGGCTATCATCAATGAGACGCTCGCAAACGCTTACTTCGCAGGTGAAGTGCCAATTGGGAAAGTCATCTCGCATATCGGTGCAAACCAAAACGAGGGTGATCCTGAACAATGGCAGATCGTCGGCGTGGTTGGTGATGTTCACCACAGCAGCCTGACTAATGCGGCGAGGCCAGAAATCTACCTTCCATACGAACAGAACAGTTGGTCCTGGGGCAACTTCATGGTGCGCACTACAGTGCCACCAACAACTTTGTCAGACGCTTTTCGGAGAGAAGTCAAAGCGGCCGATAAGAGCGTTGCTATCACAAACGTACGACCACTTGAGGAAGCAATTTCAGAAACAGTCACTCAACCACGTTTCTACACCTTCTTGTTCGCACTCTTTGGTGGCATTGGTCTGTTGCTAACAGTAACGGGTGTCTACAGCTTGATTTCTTACACCGTCGCGCAACGCACTCAGGAAATTGGTATCCGAATGGCGCTGGGTGCGTCAAGACGTGATGTTGTGCGAATGATTCTAGGGCAGGGAATTACGCTGGCGATTGTTGGTTCGGTTGTTGGATTAGCGATTTCGTTTTGGATTACGCGATTGATCGTGAAGCTCTTGTTTGAAGTGACGCCAACGGATCTTTTCACCTTCGGAGTTGCAACCCTTCTTTTGTTGTTCTCAGCACTGCTCGCGAGTTACTTGCCCGCTCGCCGAGCAACAAAGGTCGATCCGATCGTGGCGTTGCGCTTTGAATGAGGAGACATTATGGACACACTCATCAGCGACATTCGTTACGCAGTCAGAAACCTGATAAAGCGACCAGGTTTCACGCTCATCGCAGTTGTCACCCTCGCGCTCGGTATCGGCGCTAACAGCTGCATCTTTAGTGCGATCAATGCGCTGTTGCTGAAACCCCTCCCGATTCCAAATCAGGATCGAGTCATGACGATCTGGGACAAGGATCCAGGTCATGGCTGGGACCACAACGAGGTAACGATGGCGAATTACCTCGATCTGCGCGCGCAGAATCAATCGTTCGAACAACTCGCTCTCTATCGCTGGTGGAGTGCCAACCTCACGTCACTTGAGACACCCGAGCGTGTCCAAGGATTCCAAGTTACGGCTAACTTCTTCGACGCGATCGGACTCAAGCCCATCATGGGCCGTGCATTTTATGAAGAAGAGAACCAGCCCGGTAAGGACGCGGTCGCGATCATTACTTATAGCCTCTGGCAACGTAACTTTGGTGCCGATCCGAATATCATCAATAAGTCCATTACCCTAAATACGATATCGAGAACCATTGTTGGCGTGATGCCGCCCCGCTTCAACTTCCCGAAAGGTGCTGATGTCTACGCTCCTCTCGCATTGACACCGGAGTTGATGCGCAACCGAATGACTCACCAATACTACGTTCTCGGTCGCCTCAAGCCTGGTGTTTTGGAACAGTCTGCGCAGGCCGATATTGACACAATCACCGCCAGGCTCCAGAAACAGTATCCCGACACCAACACCGGAATTAGCGCCACCGTTATTCCCGTTCTCCAGGACACAGTTCGGATGTACGACGTTGCCTTGTGGGTGATGATGGGCGCAGTTGGTTTTGTGCTGCTAATTGCTTGCGCAAACGTCGCAAACCTGATGCTCGCACGCGCGAGTGGCAGGCAAAAAGAGATCGCCCTGAGAGCAGCGTTGGGTGCGAGTCGCTGGAGAATTGTTCGGCAGTTACTTACTGAGAGCGTGATCGTGGCACTAATTGGCGGTGCGTTGGGTGTGTTGGTTGCTTTCTGGGGAATAGATTTACTCCGTGGTGCAAATCCAGGTGAAGCGGCGAAGTATGCACCAGGTTGGGATCAACTGGCGATCAATCTGCCCGTGTTCGCGTTTACTATTGGTCTTTCTCTTCTAAGTGGTCTCCTGTTTGGTATTGCTCCGGCAATACAAGTATCGAAGCCAAACCTCAACAACGCGCTCAAGGAAGGTGGCAGATCTGGTTCAGGCGGATCACACCGGTTACGAAGTTCATTGGTTGTTTTTGAAATTGCGTTGTCTTTGGTGTTGTTAGTGGGCGCCGGACTTCTCGTTCGCAGTTTTCTCTCCCTCATGAAGACGAACCCAGGGTTCACTCCCGATCATTTGATGACACTGAATCTGGTCCTTCCACGCGCAAAGTACAAGGAGGACGCACAGCTCAATTCATTCTATTCGGAGTTGGTCCACCGCGCCGAAGCAGTGCCGGGAGTTCAGTCTGCCGCGGTCGTCAACTTCATACCACTTGGTGGCTCAAATTCTTCCGACGGATTTCTCGTGGAGGGTTTACCAGAACCGCCACCGGGTCAGGAGTACGTTGGACGTTATCGCGTTTGCTCACCTGAGTACTTTCAAACGATGCAGATCGCCGTTCTGAAAGGACGAAGCTTTACTGCAGCTGACAAAGCCGACACGCCGCCAGTCGCTATCATCAACGAAACGATGGCGCGTAAATACTGGGCGAATGGGGATGCCGTCGGTAAACGATTTCGATTTCTGGGTGCGCCGGAAAAGAGACCGTGGATCGAAATCGTCGGAATTGTTCAAGACGTTAAGCATGATCTCAATGTCCCAGTAACACCCGACTACTATTTGCCGTATGCCCAGGATGCCTGGTCTGGGATGGTTCTGGTTGCACGGACCACTGTCGATCCGGCCAGTACCGCCGCGGCGCTGAGACAGCAGGTTTGGGCCATCGACAAAGATCAGCCAGTCTTTGAGGTGAAAACAATGGATGAGGTGAGGTCACTTTCAGTCGCACTGTACTCATTTTCGTCTGTGATGCTGGCGATCTTTGCAGGTGTTGCGTTGATCCTCGCAGCTGTTGGTATCTACGGAGTGATGGCTTTTGCAGTGACGCAGCGCACGCAGGAAATCGGCATTCGCATGGCTCTTGGTGCAAAAGGATCGGACGTGTTGAAGCTTGTTCTTAGACATGGAATGTCGATGGCGCTGATTGGAGTTGGTATCGGACTCGCGGGTGCCTGGGCGTTAACCAGGTTTTTATCAAGGTTGCTTGTAGGTATTTCCACCACAGATTTATTGACCTTCAGCATTGTGACTTTCACTTTGTTAGTGGCAGCTTTGTTGGCTTGTTACCTGCCGGCACGACGAGCGACGAAAGTCGATCCGCTGGTGGCGCTGCGTTATGAATGAGTGGCACAGACTGCAGTCTGTGTCCATGGGTTAAGAGATCTGAACTTCGAGAGGTCCGGAATGCGACAGACTTGTTTTCACTGAGAGAACTTGGCTTTGAGAGTACACAGGCTGAAGTCTGTGCCACTCATAAGGACAATCGCTATGGACACCTTATTCAAAGACATTCGCTACGGAATTCGCGGCTTGTTGAAACACCCCGCATTTACTGCTGTCGCAGTAATAACTCTGGGCCTTGGTATCGGAGTTAACACCGCAATCTTCAGCGTCATCAATGCAGTCTTGTTGCGTCCTTTGCCGTATGACGATCCCGCGCGCTTGATCAGTTTTCGCTCAAACCAATCGGCGCCTGATTTGACTGACGTCGAAGCTCAAAGCAAAGCGTTCGTCAAACTTGGTGGCATTGTCGCTCAGCCTCTTGCCTACACAGCCGACAGTGAACCTGTTCAACTCCAGATCGGACAAGTGACTGGTGGGTTCTTCGACACGCTTGGAGTTAAGCCAGAGCGGGGTCGCTACATCACGGCAGACGACGACAAGACAGGAGCGCCCTATGTTGTGGTGCTGAGTCACACGTTGTGGGTAAAGCAGTTCAATAGCGATGCGCAGATCCTCGGCAAAGCGATCCCTTTAAGTGGAAACATGTACACGATCATCGGGGTCATGCCTGCGTCATTTGTGACTCCTCGCGAAAACACCGAAGCATGGACTCCGGTGCACGTGTCGAACCCTGTGGCTGCCAACTTTCGTGGTGTTCATTTCCTGAGAACTTACGGTCGGTTAGCGCCTGGTGTGAGCTTCGCGCAAGCAAAAGCAGAAATGCAGCTGATCGATAACAACCTTGCTACACAATACCCTGCTGATAACAAGAACCGCGCTACAGTTTTATTTCCCCTTCATGAACGAATCGTAGGCGAGTCGCGACAGTCTTTGTTTGTGCTGTTCGCTGCAGTGAGTTTTGTCCTGTTAATCGCCTGCGCAAACTTTGCCAACCTCTTGCTCGCGCGCGCCGCAGAACGAGAGCGTGAGTTCATCATCCGTGGCGCTTTAGGTGCAGGCCGTTGGCGATTAATTCGTCAACTGCTGACTGAAAGTATTCTCGTATCACTAGCGGGTGGTGTGGTCGCAGTCCTACTTGCAATTTGGGGCACTAGTCTTCTTGTTGCTTTCAAACCCGACAATCTTCCCCGTCTAACAGAGATTGGTGTTGATAGCCGAGTGCTCGCCTTTACGTTAGGTGTCTCACTCCTGACTGGCTTGATCTTTGGTCTGCTTCCCGCCTGGACTGCTTCACGTGGGCGCGTCGGCGATGCGTTGAAGGAAGGCGGCCGTAGTTCGACTGCCGGAAGCGCACGACAAAGACTAAGAAGCACTTTTGTTGTGGTTGAGCTCGCTGTCGCGCTGGTGCTGCTGGTCGGTGCAGGTCTGCTGATCAAGACGTTCTGGAAACTTCGCTCAGTTGAACCCGGATTCAATCCTGATCACTTGCTTACGATGAGGATCGAGTTACCAGAGGCGAATTATAAGGACGTAGCTCCGCAAACTCGGTTCCGTAATCAGATACTGGCTGGCATGAATTCGATTCCAGGAGTTCAAGCCGCGATGGTCAGTGAACTTCCATTGAGTGGCGATTCGCTCAACCACGACTTTCTCATTGAGAACCGACCACCCATCGCTCCTGGTGACGAACCAAGTCTCGAAACAAGAAGTGTGATGGGTGACTATTTCAAGGTGATGCAAATACCTTTGAAGGCCGGTCGTGACTTTGGGCCTCAAGACTTTGATGAGAAGGCACCACTGGTCGGAATCGCGAATTCAGCGATGGTCCAACAGTACTTCCAAAATGAAGATCCAATCGGAAAGCGGGTGCGATGGGCACGGAATCCGCAGGTTGAGTGGATAACGATCGTTGGGGTCGTTGGCGACGTCAAACACTTTGGTCTGGATCTGCCTGAACTGCCAGGTCTTTACAGTCCCTATACACAAATCAGTCCGTGGAAACGGTGGATGTCGATTGCTGTGAGAACGCAGGGTGATCCTGGAGGAATGGCGCAGCAGATCAAGCAGGAAGTCTGGAAAGTCGATTCACAACTACCGGTAACCAAAGTCGAAACGATGAGTGATGTTGCAGCGGGTTCGTTTGCCGCTCGACGTTTCAACATGTCGTTGCTGAGTCTATTTGCGGGTCTCGCACTGGTACTTGCGGCAGTTGGGATCTACGGAGTTATGTCTTACGCAGTAACGCAACGCACACAGGAAATTGGAATTCGGATGGCGCTCGGCGCAAGCTCAATCAATGTGCTGATGCTCATCATTCGCAACGGGTTGTTTTTGGTAACGATCGGGTTAGTGGTTGGACTAGCTGGCGCGTTTGCGCTGACGCGTTTGCTGGCCACCCTGCTATATGGCGTAACGCCAACGGATGCGCTGACGATGGTAGCAGTTTCTTTGGTGTTGGTCGGCGTGGCGTTGCTTGCCTGTTTTTTACCTTCACGCAGGGCGACCAAGGTCGATCCACTTGTTGCGCTTAGGTACGAATGATCTCAGATCACAGATCGCAGATCACAGATGAGATTTGGAAGAGATTCAAATCTGAAATTTGAAAATCTGAAATCTGAAATATTCACGGAGTGATCTTGGACACCTTACTCAAAGACATTCGCTACGGAATCCGCAGCCTCTTGAAGCGGCCCACTTTCACGGCTGTTGCTGTTCTTACTCTCGGTCTTGGTATTGGAGTGAACAGTGCAATCTTCAGTGTCATCAACGCCGTGTTGTTGAAACCGCTGCCTTACAAAGATCCTGCTCGACTGATTACTTTTCGCTCTAATCAATCAGGTCCAGACCTCGTGGATATCGAAGCGCAAAGTAAAGCGTTCTCCTCTTTCGGCGGGGAGGGTCGGATGCAACTTGCTTACACAGCAGGGGCTGAACCAATCCAACTACAAATTGCCGAGGTTACAGGACGCTTCTTTGAGACCTTGGGCGTACAGCCGGAGCGAGGGCGTTACATCTCAGCCGCCGACGACAAAGTAGGTGGTCCATACGTGGTTGTGCTGGGACATGAATTATGGGTTAAGCAATTCAACAAAGATGAGCAGATCCTTGGCAAGGTAATTCCGCTAAGCGACACCATGTACACCGTCATTGGTGTCATGCCGGCTTCTTTTGTTTCTCCGCGAGTCAACAGTGAAGCTTGGACTCCCGTGCATGTCTCAGATCTCTCTGCCGCTAATGACCGTGGGGTTCACATCTTAAAAACTTACGGTCGTCTTGCTCCCGGTGTGACATTAGAACAAGCGAAAGCCGAGATGGCCGTGATTGATCAAAACCTCGCGGCACAATATCCAGTCGACAACAAAACCCGCGTGACAGTCCTGTTGCCCCTACTTGAACGAATCGTTGGCGATACTCGCCAGTCGTTATTCACACTCTTTGCCGCCGTCAGTTTTGTATTGCTGATTGCTTGTGCCAACTTCGCAAACCTTCTCCTCGCTCGAGCTGCGGAGAGGGAACGTGAATTCATCATCCGTGGCGCACTTGGCGCGGGTCGTTGGCGTTTGGTTCGGCAACTATTAACGGAGAGTGTCTTAATCTCGCTCGCTGGTGGGGCAGTTGGAGTAATGCTGGCGATCTGGGGCACGAACCTTCTCGTTTCTTTCAAACCAGACAATTTGCCACGACTTTCTGAAATCGGAGTTGACGGTCGTGTGCTCATGTTCACTTTCGGTGTCTCGCTCTTAACTGGATTGATCTTTGGCCTATTGCCAGCGTGGTCCGCATCGAAAAGTGGTGTTGGAGAAGCCCTAAAAGAAGGTGGGCGCAGTGCGACTGCTGGCAGCGCACGGCAACGTTTACGGAGCGCATTTGTTGTTGGCGAACTCGCAGTTGCTCTCGTGTTGCTCGTGGGCGCAGGTTTACTAATCAAGACTTTTTGGAATCTTCGTTCAGTGGATCCGGGTTTTGATCCAAACCATTTGCTCACGATGCACGTCCAGTTGCCGGAAAGTCGCTACGAAAAAGTGCGCGAGCAAACTCGTTTTCGCAATCAGGTCTTGGCGGGAATGAACTCCTTGCCCGGCGTGCAGGCAGCAATGATCAGTGAGATTCCACTGAGCGGCGACCAGTTGGACCACGAGTTCCTTATTGAGAACCGGCCACCCATCGCCCCTGGAGATGAACCAAGCCTTGAATCGAGAAGTATTATTGGCGACTACTTCAAAGTAATGCGAATACCGCTGCGCCAGGGGCACGACTTCGGACCCCAGGATTTTGACGAAAAAGCGCCACTCGTGGGAATTGCCAACGATTCACTCATTCATCAGTATTTTCAGAACGAAAACCCAGTTGGAAAACGGATTCGTTGGGCCCGCGATGCTGAAGACCGTTGGATGACGATTGTAGGCGTTGTTGGTGATGTCAAACACTACGGTCTGGATCTTCCTGAACTGCCCGCTTTATACACGCCGTATCCCCAAACCAGTCCATGGAAGCGCTGGATGTCGTTTGCTGTGCGTACTGAAGGCAATCCAGGACCAATGACACAGGCGATCAAGAAAGAGATCTGGAAAGTTGACTCTGAGCTGCCCATAACGAAGGTTGAAACGATGGATGAACTAGCAGCGAGCTCATTTGCTGCTCGTCGCTTCAACATGTCTCTGCTGACTCTATTTGCTTCTCTCGCTTTGCTACTTGCTGCAATCGGAATTTATGGAGTGATGTCGTATGCCGTGACGCAACGCACACAGGAGATCGGGATCCGCATGGCGCTCGGCGCAAGCACAATGGATGTACTCACGCTCATCATTCGCAATGGATTGTTGCTTGTGATCATTGGCGTCGTTGTCGGGTTAGGCGGTGCCTTTGCGTTGACGCGTTTGATGGCAACGCTCTTGTTTGGTGTGACCCCGACTGATGCGTTGACGATGAGTGTAGTCTCCCTGGTTTTAGTTGGCGTCGCTTTGCTGGCTTGTTTCATTCCAGCACGAAGAGCTACGAAGGTCGATCCGTTGGTGGCGCTTAGGTATGAGTGAAAGGAATTGCTGATTGATGATTGTTGATTGCTGATTAGCGATGTGGTCTGGGTCTTAGTTCTTTGGCTTAGGTGACCTCCGAGACCTACTGACAAAAGCCAAAGACCGAAGATCAAAGACCAAAACGCAATCAGCAATCAGCAATCAAAAATCAGCAATAGAAAAAGATGTTTCAAAACAAAACGATTTTTTTGATTGGTGATTGCTGTTTTGAGGGTTGGGTGCGACTTGGGACTTAGGTCTTCGGTCTTGAGTCTCTTGATTTCAAGCTTTCGAGATAAAGGAAAGAAAGACCAAAGGCCAAAGACCATCTGAAAATAGCCTATGGACGCGTTACTCAAAGACATTCGCTTTGGTAGTCGGATGCTAATCCGCAGGCCGGGCTTCACATTGATTGCGCTGCTTACACTTGCGTTAGGTATTGCCGTAACGACCGCCACATTCAGTGTTGTTGATGGTGTGCTATTGCGGAAACTCCCGGTTGTGGATCCTGATGGCATGGTTGTCGTGCATAACCAAATGCCCGCAATTAACCTCCCACGAACACCAGTATCTGCCCTGCAATTCAACGACTACAGTCTTCAAAAAGAAGCGTTTGAATCAACCGCGGCCTTTACTGGTCGCAATTTCAATCTTTCCGGCGTTGGTGTACCTGAGCGCTTGCAGGCTGGGAGAGTGACCGCAAACTTCTTCCCAATGCTTGGCATTAATCCTATTGCCGGGCGTACGTTCAACGCAGACGAAGATCGCCTTGGCGGCGAGCATGTTGTGGTTCTAAGTGAATCGCTGTGGAGAAGAAGTTTTGGTTCGAGTGCGTCTGTTATTAATAGTTCAATCCAGTTGAATGGCGAGAGCTATCAAATTGTTGGCGTAGCTCCGCGTGCAATTGAAGAAATCTATCCAAGCCTTGATCTGTGGACTCCAATGGCCTTCACACAGAGAGAGCTTTCGGAAGAACGACGCAACAGTTTGTTCCTCACCATGGTGGCGCGCCTGAAGCAGGGAACAAATATTAAACAGGCGCAAGCGATCATGGCGGGCGTCGCGCGATCGATCGCCGGTAATGACAGCAGTTTCGGTATCGAGGTCAGGTCGCTTCAAGATGAATACGTAAGTGACGTACGCCGTCCCTTGTTTGTTTTATTGTGCGCTGTCCTGGTCGTTCTTTTAATTTCATGTGCAAACGTCGCCAACCTGCTACTTGCGCGAGCGTCCGTTCGTGGGCGAGAGATTGCGGTACGTGTGGCACTCGGAGCAGGTCGATCCCGCATCATTCAACAACTTTTCACAGAGAGTTTATTAATCGCGATCATAGGTGGGGTACTCGGGATTCTGTTTGCGGTTTGGGGCACAAAAGCAATTCTTGTGTTCGCGCCCCGTAGTCTACCGCGCGTCTCTGCGGTCCACCTGGATGTAAGAGTGCTGCTATTTAGTCTTGCCATCACGGTTATCTCGGGCGTCGTTTTCGGAATTATTCCCGCCGTCACTGCTTCAAAAACGGATCTCGTTTCGTCATTGAAAGATACCGAGCGCGGCGACTCAGCCAGTTCCTCTCGACAATGGCTGCGTCGCGCCTTCGTCATATCGGAGGTTGCCCTTGCCCTTGTGTTACTTATTTCGGCCGGCTTGTTTGTTCGCAGTTTCGGCAAGCTCCTCAAGGTTAAGCCAGGATTTGATCCACACAATGTGCTGACCTTAAGACTCGCTCTTCCCACGTCTCAATACGATAAAGGCGCCAAGATTACGGCCTTCTATGATGACGCTCTCGCACGAATCTCTGCGTTACCGGGGGTCGAGCACACGGCCGCGGCTTTCCAAACACCATTTACGGGGGGTGGCGGCGACAGTTCGATGTTTTCAATCCGCGACAGGAGGACGGGTCCTGATGATCCTCGTCCCCACGCCGATTATGCATTTGTCTCCTGGGACTATTTCCAGGCACTTGGGCTGCCAATTCGCAGAGGTCGCGGTTTTCAGCCCGCTGACATGAGGGTCGCGAACCAATTTGGATCGAACTCGGTAGTCATTGTCGATGAGGAACTGGCGAAGCGATTCTGGCCCAATGGAGACGCGCTCGGTGCCGGAATCGGGTGGGGAGATGATGGTCCATGGTGGACCGTTGTCGGCATCTGTGCAACGGCGCAGTTGAAAGACCTGACCACGGAGTCGAAAGGTACTTTTTACCTTCCTGCATACTTCTCCTCGTCAACAATCGTTGTTCGCACTGTTAGCGATCCTCGCGCGCTTACTTCGCGCGTTCGAGAGCAGATACTCGCAGTCGATCCTAATCAACCTCTTTACGACGTTCAGACGATGGACGAACGCGTGGCGGCATCATTGGAAACACAGCGCTTTGCTGTTGTGTTGCTCGGAATTTTTGGAACACTCGCGTTACTTCTTGCAGCAATCGGTTTGTACGGAGTGTTGGCATTCACAGTGTCGCAACGCACTCGTGAGATTGGTATTCATTTGGCGTTGGGGGCCCAGAGACGCGACGTTTTAGCGATGGTGATTAGACAGGGAATGTTGCTCGTATTTGTCGGCGCTGGCTTGGGAGTAGCTGGTGCGTATGTGCTTACTCGACTCATTCAGAGTTTGCTTTTTGAAGTTACGGCCACCGACCCATTGACGTTCGTTTCAGTCCCACTCGTTTTGGCTGTTGTTGGCTTTATTGCGTGCTACGTGCCAGCACGCAGAGCAACGAAAGTCGATCCGTTAGTGGCGCTCAGGTATGAATAGGATCTCAGATTTCAGATCTGAGATCTCAGATTGAAGAGTGGTTTTGCAATGCTTAGTGAGGATCAGAAATTAATGACAAGTAATCTGAAATTTGAGATCTAACGGTCCGAGATCTAAAGGAATGCAAGCACAGAAGCAAAACGAGAGCAGAAGTGTTTGGAAGTTTGATCGTGAGCACTCGATTGTGGAGTTCGCGATTAAGAAGTTGTGGTTCATAACGGTGAAGGGACGTCTGGCAAATCTTAATGGCTCGATTGTTCTCGACGAGGATTCCGTTTCGGGTTCTTCAGTAGAAGCAACGATCGAGACGCCAAGTATCGATACCGGAAACAAACAGCGGGACGAGCAACTTAGATCCAGAAGTTTTCTCCACGCGAGTGACTATCCAAAGATTGAGTTTCACAGTGCCGCTGTTGGCCCAGGTCGCGACCGCGACATGCTAAGTGTCAAAGGAGCACTGAAGATCAGAGATCAAAGCAGGGAGGTAGTGCTCGACGTTACCGAGGTTGATCGCAGCAAGTCACCCAATGGTGAGGAAGTCATTTATTTCGTGGCGGAAACCGAACTCGATCGTCACGACTTTGGGGTCAGTGGGTGGCGAGGCGTGGTCGGCGCGAAGTTGAAGGTCGTGATTAATGTGCAAGCGAATCGAGTTGGGTAGTAATTGACGGGGGACGGGGACACAGGGCGACGGGGGGACGCGGGGAGATTAGGACGTTCTTTAAATTGGCAGTCGGCAATCTGAAATCGAGAACATGGACACATTACTCCGAGACATTCGTTACGGCATTCGCGGGTTGTTGAAGCGCCCGGGCTTTACGGCCATCGCTTTGATTGCGCTGGCTCTGGGCATTGGCGCAAACACGGCGATCTTTAGTTTGGTTAATGCTGTGTTGGTCCAACCCTTGCCATTCGATCAACCTGATCGACTTGTCTGGATGTGGGGAAACATCCGACAGGGTAGCAATCGCGCCAGTGTCTCTCCACTCGACTTCCTTGATTATCGGCAACGGAACACCACCTTCGAACAATTTGCCGCGACGTTCTCAATTCCTATTCCGCTAAACCTAACGGGCAATGGTGAACCAGAACGTCTGACGTCAGCTGCCGTCACCGGAAATTACTTTGACGCTCTCGGTGTGAAGCCGGCGCTCGGTCGAACCTTTGTTCTCGATAATGAAAAATCCGGAAACGATCAGGTTGCCGTCTTGAGCTATGCACTTTGGCAGAGACGATTCGGAGGTGACCCTGACATCGTAAACAAAACAGTTGTGCTTGATGGCAGGTCATGCGTTGTGTTGGGTGTGATGTCAAAAGATTTCAACTTCCCGCAAGCAGCCGAACTCTGGGTTCCGATGAACTTTGATCGTTCGCCGGGAATGAAACAACGCAAAGCCCATTTCCTTCGACCGATCGGCCGGCTTAAGCCAGGCGTAACCATTGCGCAGGCCCAGGCCGACACCGATGCAGTTGCTCGTACTCTCGAGAAACTCTATCCAGACACAAACACAGGATGGAATCTCCGGTTGGTAAGTCTGCGCGATCAACTCATCGGAAATAACAAACCTACTTTGTTCATACTGCTCGGTGCCGTCGGATTCGTGCTGCTTATTGCCTGCGCAAACGTCGCGAATTTGTTGCTTGTCAGAGCGGCTGCTCGTCAAAAAGAGATTGCTCTGCGCACTGCACTTGGCGCGAGTCGAACTCGCATTGTGCGTCAGATGATTACCGAGAGTGTTCTACTCGCACTGTTGGGCGGCACTCTAGGCGCGCTTCTGGCAGCGTGGGGTATTGATCTTCTCGTTCTGGTTAGTGCTGACAATCTGGCCTCCACTGCTCATGTGAAGATAGATGCGACGGTGTTGATGTTTACGCTGGTTATTTCTCTCGTAACCGGTTTGCTCTTCGGTTTAGCCCCGGCGCTTCGAACGATGAAGCTCAACCTTTGTGACTCACTTAAAGAAGGCGGTCGCAGTGTGGGCGAAGGAGTGCAACGTAACCTTACACGGAGTGTTCTAATTGTGATGGAGAGTGCAATAGCCGTTGTCCTTCTAGTGGGGGCAGGTTTGCTGATCCGAAGTCTGGTTCGTTTGCAAAACATCAGTCCGGGTTTTGATTCCCACAATGTCCTCACGATGCGAATCGATCTGCCGGAGGACAAGTATTCAACCCCTGAAAAGACTACCAGCTTCTTTCAGCAATTGGAGACGCGCATCGGCAGCCTCCCAGGAGTTGAAAGCGTTGGCCTGATCAGTGAGCTTCCGCTCAGTGGACAACCCAATGACATGCCTTACACGGTAGAAGGTCGCCCACCGTCCGGTCCTGAAGATGGTTTCGATGATGATTTCCGGCGCGTCAATACTCAATACTTCCGAGCGATGCGGATTCCTCTCTTGCGCGGTCGAAATTTCACTGAGCAGGAAGTGAGTAAGGAAGCAAAGGTTGTACTCATCAGCGACTTACTCGCCAAACAGGTCTTTCCCAATGAAGAACCGATTGGTCATCGACTGGTGATGGGGATGCACGGCGACGCTTTTGAAGTTATTGGCATCGTTGGAGACATCAGGCACCACGCACTCGAGTATTCGCCCTCACCTGCGATGTATATGCCTACCTTCGAAGGCAACTGGATGAATCTGGTAATCCGCGCAGAGAGCGATCCCACAAATCTAGCAGCCGCCGTCAGGAGGGAAGTGAAGGCGATTGATCCGGATCAACCAGTGGCGGCCGTCAAAACAATGGACGAATGGATGACTACAGCCGTGGCTGGACCTCGTTACAGGACGTCGCTACTCGGACTCTTCGCGTTAGTAGCTCTTATTCTTGCCGCAACCGGAATTTACGGTGTGATGTCGTACTCGGTTACGCAGAGAACTCATGAGATTGGTGTGCGAATGGCGTTGGGAGCGCGACGACTCGATGTACTAAAGCTCATTGTTCGTCAGGGTATGAGTTTGGTGGGAGTTGGAGTTTTCATCGGACTGATCGCGGCGTTTGCTTTGACCCGAGTGATGTCGAGTTTACTTTTCGAGGTTACGCCGAAGGACCCGCTGACGTTTACAGCAGTTGCTTTGTTCTTGGCATTGGTCGCATTCGTCGCCTGCTACATCCCAGCGCGCAGAGCAACGAAAGTCGATCCGTTGGTTTCGTTGAGATATGAATAAAGAATTTCAATCTCAGATCGCAGATCTCAGATTGGTTTGCGAATCGTGTCCTCAAACATCTGAGATCTGAAATTTGTGATCTGAGATCAAAGGATTAATGATGATGCACTCAGTTTTTAAAGATCTTCGTTACGGCTTACATATGCTGGTGAAGCAGCCCTGGTTCACTCTAGTGGCTGTGTTGACTCTTGGATTAGGCATTGGAGCCAACAGTGCAATCTTCAGCATAG
>DATEXA010000002.1:0-2379 GCA_035257465.1 Pyrinomonadaceae bacterium
ATCTCTCTTAATGCCGCAGCGACCGCCATTGGCATCGAGCCAAGGTGGACCGGCATATGATCACCCTGCGCGATCACTCTTCCATCTGAATCGAAGACGGCACACGAGTAGTCGCGCCGCTCTTTGATGTTTGGCGAAAAGGCAGTGCGCCGAAGAGCAATTCCCATCTCCTCCGCGACTGAAGTGAACAGCGCACGATAGATTTCGAGAGTAGTTGGATCGAATTTCTTCATGTGAACTGCATCAGCAAATTTCCAAACCCATCCAGGTGCGCTTTCATATCTGCGGTAACCAACGTCGTCGCGGAATATTCAATCACGATGCACGGCGTCACTAGCCTCGCGCCTGGCCGCAATTCCTCCCGACGGTATACGCCAACTCGCGCACGTGTTCCTGACACGTAAGCCATGACGTTGCCATGCGGTTTAACTAAACGTCGCGACACAACACGCGACTCTTCCTTCAGTTCCTCCACCAAACCAATCGAACGCACCCTGATGCTCACAATCTCAACCGAGTTCTGCTCCTGGGCGTATCCGTAACGTTCCCGATGTGTTTGGTGAAAGGCGTTCACGATATCGCCAGACGTTTGTTTGACCTCCAGTTCAAAGGATTGTCCTCGATAACGCATCGCCAGCGATTGTTCATGTCGCTGCTTACTTTCCTTGAAGCCTTCACTGCGCAAAACGTCGCGTCCTTCCATTTCCATATCTTTGAAGATGCGGGGCAGTCCTTTCAACGACTCACGATCGCATCCGAGCATCACTGTGCGACTTTGATCCTTAACGACACTGGCAACCAACACACCGACCGCTGATAAAGCACCCGCGGCAGTTGGCGCAATGATGTTTGGAATGCGCAACGCGCGCGCAAGCTCAACTGCGTGCAAACCACCAGCACCACCAAATGGCAACAGTGCGAATTGTCTCGGATCGTAACCACGTTCAACGGAGATATGGCGTAACGCTCGTTCCATGTTTGTATTCGCCACTGACAAAACACCTTCCGCAGCATCAATCACGCTGCAACGTTTCCCGGATGCTTTGCTTAAGTCTTCTGCCAACACTGACAGCGCGCTGGCTGCACGTCCTTCGTCCAAGCGAAACTCGCCGCCGAGCAAGCCGCCGCCGGCAAAGTGACCAAGGACAACATGTGCATCCGTAACCGTCGGCAGAGTTGAGCGGCCATAACATGCCGGACCCGGATCGGCTCCCGCTGATTCCGGTCCTACTCGGAGTGAGCCCCCTTCATCGACGCGAGCGATGGAACCTCCGCCGGCTCCGACTGTATGAATGTCCATTACTGAAACCGCCACCGGTAAACCGGCAACGACCGCTTCATTAGTCGTGCGAATCGAGCCGCCGGCGCACAGCGCAACATCGGTGGAAGTTCCACCCATGTCGAAGGTAATTACGTTTGTGAGACCTGCAGCACTCGCTGACCTCAGAGCACCCACCACTCCTCCTGACGGTCCCGAGAGAATTGTTCGCACAGGCTCTGTAGCTGCGAGATCGGCTGAGATGCTGCCGCCAGAGGATTGCATGACTCGCAGTTGGAGCTTCTTCGTTTGCGAATTCTCCTGCATCGACGAGTCAGCAAGTCTTTTCAGGTAGCGTCCCATCAATGGCTGCAGGTAAGCATTGATGACGACCGTCGACGTTCTTTCGAATTCGCGATACTCAGGAAGGATGCGGCTCGAAACAGACAAAGGAATTCCCAGCGAAGCTAGCGCTGTGGCAATTCGCTCCTCATGATCCGGATGCAGGAAGGAAAACAACAAACAGATCGCTATTGCCTCTGCACCGGATCTCTTTAACTGCGACACCAGTGTTGGCAGGTCACCATCGTCGAGAGCCTCGATCACTTCTCCCGATGCCACCACGCGCTCGGCTACACCAATACGCATTTCGTCTGCAACCAATGGAGCTGGCTTGATCGCATTGAGGTTGTACAGTTCAGGCCGAGCCTGGCGACCAATAACGAGCACATCTTCGAATCCTTTGGTTGTTACAAGCGCAGTACGCGCACCACGGCGCTGCAACAGTGCATTTGTGCCAACAGTAGTTCCGTGAACTACCTCAAGTTCATCGAAACTGAAACCAGTTTCATTGCAGATACGAGTCAACCCGTCTGTGATTGCTTTTGATGGATCGGAGGGGGTGGAAGGGAGCTTGAAGAGGTTGAGGCGGCCGTTTTTCTCAAAAACGAAATCCGTGAAGGTGCCACCTGTATCTACGCCGATGCGGATATGCTGTGGTTTGAACTTCGCTTTTCGTGCTTCGTACTTTGTAGTCATCTCACGGAAAGGAACAAGTCACAAAGCACGAAGTTCAAAGTTCAACCTTCGAGATTTACCCAGCAGCCACTTTGATTCGAAGC
>DATEXA010000003.1:0-10157 GCA_035257465.1 Pyrinomonadaceae bacterium
GGGAGCTACTACAAGTTGCCCGCGGCCCAGACCGACAGCGAAAACTGTGTGGCCCACAACGGATCGCTTGTACCGGTTCCCGGCCGCGACATTGAAGTTCAGGCCTGGTACCAGGGCGGCATCTCCGTGATGGACTTCACAGACGCTGACCATCCGGTTGAAATCGCATATTTCGATCGAGGACCGATTGATCCAAAGATGCTGGTCCTTGGTGGTGACTGGTCCGCCTACTGGTACAACGGTCAAGTTTATGCTTCCGAGATCGCGCGCGGCCTCGACGTCTTTGAACTGACACCGACAAAGTTCCTGACTAAGAATGAGATTGATGCCGCGAAGACTGTACACGTCGCTGAACTCAATGTGCAGAACCAGGAAAAGATTGAGTGGCCGCGACAGTTGATCGTAGCCAAAGCTTACGTCGATCAGTTGGAGCGATCGCAAGCGTTGCCGGCTGATCAAATTGCAGCTCTGCGGATGTCAATCACCAAAGCCGAGACCTCAAAGATGAAGCAAAGTGAGCTCGCGAAACTCAAGAACGTTGCTCAGTCGTTGGAAACAACGGCCGCCACGGCGAAGAGTGAGGCAGACTCCACCCGATTGAAGGCGCTGGCGGAAATCCTGAGGCAACCCGCGCGTTGATGTTTTATTAATTGTGGTTCATAAGCATTCCACAGGGGGACGCCGAGTTTCTCGGCGTCCCTCATGTTATTCTGAATACAACTGGAACCCCTTGTTCAGCCCAGTGGCAGTCATCGCATTGCGATTATGTTGCACAAAGATCGTTTAAGCTGGTCCCCCCAGCAATCAAGATCTTAGCTTTACCCTTCCAGCCCCCTCGTTGATCTCCAATCGGTCTCGCCGCTGGGTATAAGTGTGGCGAACGAGTCCCATGACATCTACTAAACGGGCCAGTCCTTATGTCAAAAAAAGGAATTAGGTTTACGTATCTTCTTAAGCCTCACTGGATGATGCTGACCATTGCTTTCATAGCGGTGCTTGGTGAGACCTCAACCGATCTACTGGCGCCGTGGCCACTCAAGGTCGTATTCGACTATGTACTTGCAACTAAACCGATGCCGCGATGGATGTCTGAAATGTTCAGCTCAACTTTCGGGTTAGAAAAAATGGCGATCCTCAAGGTCGCCGTTTTCTCTTTGATTATTATCGCCGTCGTAGGTGCCATCAGCACGTATGTAGAAAAGTATTTCACCACTTCGGTCGGACAATGGGTGATGCACGATCTTCGCCGCGCTCTCTATCACCACATTCAACGTTTGTCTCTTTCCTATCATGATCAGAAACGAACCGGAGAACTAATCGCCACCGTCACGGGTGACATTGATGCGATTCAAGACTTCGTTTCGCAAGCACTTCTCGGAATTGTGGTTGACGTGCTGACGTTGCTTGGAATGCTAATGGTCATGTTCTACCTCGACTGGCGTTTCACCTTGATTGCACTGTCAGTAGCACCATTGCTTTTTGTGGTTGTCTACAGCTACACCCACCGAATTAAGAAGGCTTCTCGCGCGCTTAGAAAGAAGGAGGGAGAAGTAGTGTCCATCGTGCAAGAAGTCTTTTCATCGATTCGAGTCGTTAAAGCTTTTGCTCGTGAAGACTACGAACAGGAACGTTTTGAGCAACAAAGTTTGGAAAGTGTCGAGACCGCGTTACGAGCGCGTAGCCTTAAAGCAAAGCTCTCGCCTGTAGTCGAAGTAATCGTGGCAGCAGGAACAGGCCTGGTCCTTTGGTACGGTGCAAGGAGGGTAGTGGCCGGACACATGACCTCCGGGTCACTCCTGGTCTTTTTTCTATACCTCGGCAACATGTACAAGCCGATGCGAGATCTTTCCAAGATGACCGACACGATATCTAAGGCAGCGGTAGGTTATGAGCGGATTAGTGAGGTGATTGTAACTGAAGACGAAATACGCAATTTACCAGGTGCCCGGCGCGCCCCCAACTTTCGGGGTGACATTAAATTCAATCATGTAAGTTTCGGCTACACCAAAGATCAACCCACACTGAATGACGTCAACTTTGAAATCAAGCCTGGACAGATCGCGGCGTTTGTAGGTCCAACGGGGGCGGGCAAGACCACTATCGCAAGTTTAATCGGACGGTTTTATGACCCACTAAAAGGCCAGATAACAATCGATGGACAGGATATACGAAAATACAAAATGAAATCCCTGCGACGACAAATGAGTTTTGTTTTGCAGGAGAACCTTCTGTTTCGAGCCCCTATCTGGCAGAACATTGCCTATGGCAAGCCAGAAGCATCACGCGCTGAAATTATAGAGGCTGCGAAGCTGGCGAACGCAGATGAATTCATCAACAAGATGTCTGAGCAGTACGACACGATGGTTGGTGAAAAGGGGGTAACTCTTTCTGGAGGTCAACGTCAACGTATAGCGATCGCTCGGGCGGTAATTCGCAACGCTCCAATCCTTATCCTCGATGAACCCACTTCCGCTCTCGACGCAGCTTCGGAGGAGCTAGTGTTCGAAGCGCTGGCCAGATTGATGAAAGGCAGAACATCGATCGTGATTGCCCACAGGTTAGCTACCGTGCAAAAGGCTGATGTTATCTTTGTGCTTGATCAAGGCGAGATTGTCGAAAGCGGAACTCATTCCGCATTGTTGGCCGCCGGTGGTTTGTATGCTCACCTACACGACTTACAGTTTCGAAACCAGGAAGACGCTCTCATTGTGTAGCGGGGAACCGTTTATCTAACCCCACAAAACAACCTGCCTGTAACTTCCGCAACGGCTGGTCTGGAATCAATCAGTCCATAACGATTGGCGTCACGAAATTCTCTTGCTTCCGGTGCAGTAGCCCCTTTTCGCTTGGAGGGTCGTGGCACGCGTGTTGTTAAGAACTTTGTCTGTCGCAGCAAGATCACCAAGTCAAATAATTTGATCGCAATCGCGAATTGCCGTTGAGGTATGGGAACTTGAAGTCATCAATAAAAGTCATTAAGAAGCAGAACGTGAACTCAAACATCGCCCAAAAAGGTGTAACTAAAAAGGCCGGAGCGCGAAGTAAGCGCGAAATTGCCACGACAGTCAAGAATTGGATCGTTGAGTTACGTCAAGAACGACAGACCAGAACTCACTTCTTCGCCAAACTACCAGACTGACCGAAGTTTTCATCGTTGCGAAATGAAAGTCCCTGGTCAAGATCTCTATAGAACTCTGTTTCTCCACCTTCGAAATGATGACCCCGAGCTTTCACAGTGAAAAGGCGCTTTGAATCCGGTGACGCCTCGAATATCAACTGTGCATCTTTCAGCGGTGAAGTATCGTCATCGGTCGCGTTAAGGATGAACATGGGCGTGCCACCCAGTTTCTTCACGTATTGACGCGCGTCGAAGACCTTTTCGCGAGGCGTGCCATGAGTAAGGTAGATGAGCGCATCGGTCGGTTTCCACGCCAGTTCGTTGTAGATCGGTGGACTTATCGCTACAACTCGATCGACCCGATTACTGAACTCCGGTTGCGACGCCACCAGCACGCTATAACCCGCACCCAGCGACCAGCCGGCCAGGATTAGATTGGCGCTACTGTCTACGCCTGGCTTTGCTACTGAAAGTTTTGCTATCGCATCGTAATCGAGCGTGAGTTCTTCAGCGGAAATTGGCTTCTGCGAACTCGCAACATGCACCAGGTAGTCTTTCGCATCAATTCCCACAACTGTCATTCCACTTGCGGCAATGTGTGCGGCGATGTCAGCACAGAACGGGCTCCAGCCCCCGTCGCCACTCGTGAAGAGGACCAGCTTTTGATGTAAGGCGTTCTCCTGTTGGTACTGATGCAAGGTAACAGGCAAACCTCCATGAAGGTAGACCTGATACGAGGAATGCTTCACCTCGTGAGACAGTTCCTGCGGAGTAATGTGGTGATAAAACCTGTGATACCAGACCAGTGCGTAAGCAGAAGCAGCAAACACACAAATCATCAGAACCGACGCGCCGAAAATCCAGGGAAGGACTTTGTAGTGGGGCAACTTCGGGATTCGATCTGCGTTGGGTTGAAGGAAAGTCATAACGTAACGAATACGCTCATTCATGGTTTCCCATTCTTAGCCGTCTCTCGCATCCAGGACACAGCATCTCCCAGCGCCGCGTAAAACTCCTCACGCGCTCCAGTGAACCGGTGATTACGGGCTTTGATCAGCACATACCGCTTGGGATCATTAGCGCTGGCAAATAGTTCCCTTCCAACTTTGGGAGGACTGGCTGTATCGGATGTGCTCTGGATCATAACGAGAGGCACGGGCGTGACCTGAGCCAGCACATCTGAACTGTGAAAGCCATAGTGTGCTTCGACGTTCAGATTCGAATGGTTTCCGCCCACTCCGCTTACGAGTTGGTTTTGTTTTGGTAACCCGATTGAAATGATGCCGGCCCAGTTGGAACGGGTCTCAACATCTGCACCAACAGCGATTGCAAAACCGGCACCGAGAGACCAGCCATAGATATACACCCGCGTTCCGGAATCAAGACTGGCATAATCGCGAAGCGCTTTCGCTACATCAACGTAATCGCGCGCGAGTTGTTTCGTGGTGAGCGGTTTCTCAATAGATGAAAAGTCTCGCAGGTAAATCTTGGAATCAATTCCCGCAACCACGAACCCGATGTGAGCCAACTCTTGCGCCGTGCGGGGCGCCAGCCCTCGCCACCCTCCATCTCCACAAGCATAGATTGCCGGAATTACCGCTCTACTGTTTCGAGAACGATAAAAGTGTATCGTGAATTGTCGTTGTCTAATTGGGATGGAAACATCTTCAGTTACCACGTCCGGCCAGGTCTTTGTGTCGTCAGGATCGTAATGATCAGGCGGCACGGGCTCTTGAAGCGCAGGCGGTGTCGGACTGATGGGTTTTGCCTGACTGGTAGCATTCGATTGCGCAACAGTCGTCGCCGTTACGACAGGTGTTGTAGTTGCCGCTAAAGCGACGAAAGCCACGCTGAACAAAGTCCAACGATGAATGAGGCAGCGTGTTTCCATGTTTTCACTCTTTCCTTGAAACTTGCTCGATCGAAAAGACCATCCAGCGTAAAGGCATTGCGAACGCAAATAAGCGCATAGAGCATTCTGATTGAAGGCCTTCGCTGATTGAAGCAGAAATATCGTGGCTCCCATGCGTGAGGGTGGTACTTAGCTTTGTAGCGATACAGGTGCTTGAAATCGTAACTTCCACTGGTCCGTTTGTAGACAAAGCGCATGAGCCACGCTACCAGCGGGTGATCCAACAGGTCCGGATCGTCGAGCATGGCTAACGGTGCAAGTCCCATCGATACCATTTCGTAGCCTTCATTACCAAGCAAGTCTAAGATTTCTGAAGTTAAGAGCTCCATCGTCCCGCGTACGGCATCGGCCCTTCGCCGGGTAACGTCAAGGTAGTAGCCAGTGCGGCCGTAAATCGGTTCACAAACCACGAAGCCTTCGATCCGACCGGTGTTGTTTCCTGATCGCGCAACGAAATAGCGCTTCGCGGAAGGTTGTTCCAATCCAAGGGAGCCGAGCACGAAACCTAACTCGCGACCGCCTTTGATCTTCAGCCACTCTTTCGAAATTTCCTGCAACTCCTCGTTGATCTTCTGAGCGTCATTAGCGAACGGGTTGTGCTCACTCACGACAACTCCTGAACGCCGGGCCTTGTTCGTGGCTGCCCTGACAAGTTCCATGTTCCCGCCTGCTAGTGTGAAACGGCGGGTGTGAAAAATCGCTTCTTTCCCAATTTGAATGTCTGCGAACCCCTCCCTGCGAAATGCTTCCAACATGCTGGGAGAGACCTGATACGCCCCTACTGACTTCCTTATAGTGGAAACAAAATCGTGGATGAGCTTATGCGCATCGCCAGGCGCACATAGGGGATCACCAGCGATCAAAGCCATGCCGGCACTAATCTGATACGCGAGAAACCCATCGACGCGGGCTGAAGTGAAATACAACTTTGCGCCTTCGAGCAAGACATATGAGCTCGAATTTGTACCAAAACGCTTTACCCACGAATCGAACTTTGCTTGGGAGGGACAAAGTGAAGAGCCGGGCAGCGGCGGTGGGTTTGGCAGACTAAGCCCGGTGGATGTTTCAACTAGATGCATATTTGATGTGATAACAAATCCCACGCTCCCATTGTGTCGAAGCCAATCCTTGCGCTCATTCCGGTAAATGGATTCATGGTTACCAACTCGTATTGCGAAGCGAAGCCGCATTCGGTACGCGCTTCTGATGATGTTGGTTATGTTTGTGATGATGATGACGATGCGTCGACTCACTGCCATTGGCGGTGCCTGACTTCATACCGAATGCGGCTGCGCCCAGACCTAACACTGCTCCCAGTAGTAATGAAGCAACTCTCCTCATGCTTTGGGTTCCTCTCAAAAAAGGTTGAACTCAATTCTTCGGTTGGCAACGAGTATGCCAATCCGATGTCTCGACCGGAGTGACCTTCAAAAGAGGAGATTGACGTTTGGAGGAACTTGATAAGAGAGTTGCTAACTGTGACCTATTTGTTTGATGCGCAAGAATGCCACACTCAGTCGTTAGTGCCCCATCGACGTGAGCCTCCTACTAATCCTCGACACTATGTACTCCATTGTTCCAACGCGGTTCCGCGTTCGCTCTGAAGACACTTCTCAGTTGCTGACGGAATAACTTCTCAAAGTGAACTCTCAGCCAAGACAGGCATTCTTGCCGCGGCATGAACATTGCCGACCAGTCTCATTGTGGAGTCAGAGTTCATAAGGTACGGACTTCTTGCTGTTTTCCTCGCTGCGCTCCTGGAGGCAGATGTCGTTCCTGTTTTGGCTGGAGTGGCAGCGCATCGGGGCTGTTTCAATCCGTCGCTGGGGATTATTGTTGCAAGCTGTGGCGCGCTTACCGGCGACTGTTTTTGGTATTTCTTAGGACGCCAGGAGGTTATTCAAAACAGCAAGATGGTGCTTCGCTTCAGACCAAAAGCAGAGGCTCTTTTTCATCGAGTGGGAATCTGGCAGATTCCCGCGTCACATGTGGTCTACGGAACGCGGATGACTACTATGACGTGGTTAGGTGCGCGAGGCTCCGCATTCGGCTCATTTGCACTGGTCGATGGATTGTCTTGCTTGGTACTTACGACTTTCCTTTTATCACTCGGTTTTGCTTTAAGCGCCAGTGCACAGATCGTACTCGTTCACGTGAGACGAATTGAGATAGTGCTACTTGTGAGTCTGATACTCTTCGGTCTGATCTTCCATCTACTGCGAAAGTTTCGGCGAACGCAGCGCGGTTATCAACTTGCTACTCCGCGTGTTACTGACTGCGCTGTAACTGGCGAGCGCAAGATGTAAGGGGTCATAATGGATCGCCGAATATGCACACATTTAAACTCCATACCAAAACAACCCTGCTGAGTTCTGCCATTCTCGTAGTGATGTTAGCGGCAGCGCTAGTGCTCACAAGTGCGGCGATTGCAAATCTCGAGCGCACTGACGACGAAGCCGTGGCGGAGATTCAGGCCACCCAGCTCGCGCAGCACATCAGTGACATGGGTATCTTTCGGGATCCCGAAGCGCTCGCACGTGCGGCAGATCTGATCAAGGGGTCACGGCCCAGTATTGTGAGCGTGAGGTTTTGGGAGCTTTCCAATGGGGATTTTGTGGAGAAAACATCAGCTGATGGAAGTACCCCGGCCTCGCCCGTGCCACCGGATATCAAAGACGCGATACGTAACGGTCGAGCCTCAAAACTACGCAGTGCCAATCCGCCCGGCTCGTCACTCTACCGTGTATTCGCCACCACGTTCGATGGTGGCCACCCGAGTGGAGCAGTGGAAATTGTTCAGCACCTCGACAGTATTTGGGTAGTCGCGTTTCGTTACGTCAAGAATGTCATCTGGATGTCTTTGATCGCGATCGTCCTGATTTTGGCAGGCACCTATCTGCTGTTTCGTCAACTTGTTTACCAGCCCATTGAGAAACTTTTGACTGCCATGTCGCGAGCTAAGGAGGGTAACTTGGATGCCCACGTACCTGTCCGAGCGAACGATGAGTTGGGTCTCCTCATGCAAGAATTCAACAATATGATCGGGCGGGTGAGAGACATGACAAGCCAGCGCGAAGCTCAGCAAGTTGTGCTTCGTGATCGTGTGCGCGAAGCCACTCTCGAATTGGAGAAACGGAACCAACAACTGCAACAAACAAATCTGGAACTGTGGCGCACAACAAGACGCATGAACGAACTGGGTCGACTCGCTGCTGCGGGTCAAACCGCTGCTCAGTTTGCCCATGAAGTCGGTACCCCACTCAACTTGATCAGCGGTCACGTGCAACTGCTCAGATCAGATCTTGAGCGAGATCCACATGATGCTGAATCACGTATCAGGACGATCAGTGCTCAGATCGAACGCATTGAACGTATTGTTCGCAGGATGCTAGACAAGACCAGGTTTGAAACGGAGCTTTCACCTTTAGATTTGAACGGCCTACTTCGCAGACTTTGTGACGCGATGTCGCCAGCGTTTGATAAACGTGATATTCGGGTCGTTGAATCGTTTGCCGACAACCTTCCGCCCATAGCGGGTTCTTCAGATCGGTTGCAACAACTGTTTCTGAATCTCATCAACAACAGCCTCGACGCAATGCCGAACGGCGGAGAGGTCTTCATATCTACCGGTATCGAGCCGGCCAAGCCAGGAAGACCAGAGCAGGTAGTGATTGATTTCGCAGACACCGGATCGGGGATGACGCCTGAGGTAATGAGCCATATTTTTGATCCGCTCTACACAACCAAAGAGCGCGGTCATGGGACCGGTTTGGGACTCGTTATCGTCAGTCAAATTGTCGCTGAGCACGGAGGCGTTATTGATGTTGGAAGCGAGCTTGGGCAAGGAACACGCTTCCGGTTGAGCTTTTCGGCAATCCCAAATGAACCTTCGCGAGCCGCCGAAGTTCGCGAGGCAGCGCTGAGTTTGGCATTAGATAGGAATTAATGAACAACATCCTTGTTGTCGATGATGATCAAGACTCATGTGACCTTCTGCGTGAGATATTTAGCGTTGAGGGATGGAGTGTTCACACGGCTCTCGATCCCGTTCAAGCCCTGAGCGTTGCTGAGAAGGAAAAGATCGATCTCGTTGTAAGTGATATAAACCTCGAGTCAGACCAGTCGGGACTCGATCTCCTCAAAGATTTGCGCGCTCAGTGTCCGGTAATTCTGGTTACCGGGTTTGGTACGCTCGACTCTGCCGTAGAGGCTGCGAAGGAAGGGGCCTGGGACTTCATCTCCAAACCTTTCAAGGTCGAGGAAGTAGTTGCTATTGCCCGCCGGGCTCTCGCGCAAAATAAGACAAGCGAAACGGAAGCTCTAAAAGCGGAACAGCTTTCAGCTCCCTATGAACAGGGAGGACTGGTTGGACGATCTCCGGTAATGATCGGGCTTTACAAAGAGATCGCGCGTGTCGCACCTACGCGATCCACGGTTCTGATAATCGGTGAGTCGGGAACAGGTAAAGAACTTGTCGCAAAGTCGATCCATCAGCACAGCACCCGCTCGTCAGGCTCTTTTGTCGCAGTAAATTGTGGAGTGCTCACTGAAACTCTTTTAGAGGCTGAGTTGTTTGGTCATGTACGTGGCTCATTTACCGGGGCGATAGGCGATCGTAAAGGGCTTTGGGAAGAGGCAGAGGGAGGAACACTCTTTCTTGATGAGGTGGGTGAGATGAGTCCGAGTTTGCAGGTCAAATTACTGCGAGCACTTCAGGAAGGAGAGATCAGACGCGTGGGCGCGACACGCACACTGCGAGTAGATGCTCGCGTCGTTGCGGCCACAAATCGAAATCTCGAAGATGAGGTCAAGGCAGGAAGATTTCGCGAGGATCTCTTTTATCGTCTTAGCGTCGTAACCCTTCGAGTTCCGACGCTAAACGACCGTCGCACGGATATTCCTCTTCTGGCGGATCGCTTCCTACGATTGGCAATCGACCGAAATGGGCGTGGTCCTCTGAAGTTGTCTGAGGAAACAGTTAGGACTCTGGCTGCTTATTCATGGCCAGGAAATGTGCGGGAGCTCGAGTCAACGATTGAGTATGCAGTGTTGCACGCACGCGGCAACAACGTCGTGCCGGAAGACTTACCAGAAAAACTGCAGTCTCCGCAGGTACGAGCGGCTGCG
>DATEXA010000004.1:0-7587 GCA_035257465.1 Pyrinomonadaceae bacterium
CGCCAATAAAAGCCCTACGCACTTATCGCGATGTCCAGCTGCAGCTAGGTGCAACGCTGTGTCTCCGACGTAAAGCCAGTGGAAAATCCGGATCTGATAAAGCCGCGCTTCGTTGACCAATTGAGTCGCAAGACCGACATCGGCTTTCAGGAGTGACCGAACTCGTACTCGGTCATCATCGACGATAGCGGCAAGAAGTGTGTCCATGATTGATTCACGGATTGGTCTCGTCTTATTGATTCTTTTTTCCGCTGGGCAAGATATCCGTCGAGGCGACCACTAGCAAGAGCTCGAGAACTAAAACGAAGTTTAGCTCAGTTCACCTTCACCAACGGGTTCAGCACTGGTTCTGATGTTCGCGATGTTTCCGTTCTGAACTTCGAACTCAACGAATACTGGTTTTTCGTTGCGCAGGACATCAAGTATGCGGGGGTAATCGTCTGCCAGGTAATGACATGAAATATAGCCGGTACCTTTTTGAGTATCGGCAACAGGCAGTGTTGAGGGACTGCGATGAAAATAGGCGGCACCTATAAGGAAATCGTTATCATCTCTTAAACCGATTATGGCCTGGTACGGATAGCCGCCGAGATTCTTGGCTCCCGCATAATATGCCACGTCATATTTCTTAATCTCTTTGATTGCCATCCAGAAGTCTCCGGAGATTTTGATTCACAACAGCCTTAAATCAGTTTCGTCATCTTACGAAGACTGTAAGCGCACCAACCTGTAAACAGTTCTATTCTCTTCATCTGATCAGTCCTCGCCCTTTCGTGACACACGGAGTCACAAACATCCATTGTTGGAAGACTAGCAGAAGTTTGAGTAGGGGTTACCTGTCAAAAGTTCTAGGGTTGATGGTCCATACGGGGCGGTTGTGAGGCGATTGTTTTCCCTTGCGCGACAGTCGATTTTACAAACGGCAACCTCACGATTTCGCGGAACCCGCTGTATACAGTGACAGTAACATCCAATCCGATCGACGCCCTGCCGATTACGAAAAACCCATATCTTCTTCTCTGTGATTCGCTTATCCACACGGTTCCTTCAATCGTCTCCTTTGGCCCGCTAATTGAAGGGAGACTCTCCGACTAAGTTGACCAAGCTGCAATCACGAGTACAGTCGAGTTGATAATCTGAACGGCAACCCTCACTTCTCCAGGAGTTTGGTGATCCAGGTTGGAAGAGGGTGACTGATCGTTAAGCAGAGTTCTTAATGGAGCGTCGATAAGCTAATGAATAACAGCGCGATTCCTGAAAATGTTTTGTTTTGCGAGAACCAGGTTGAACGACCAACTGATGGGCGGCGGTCTCCGACCTTAAAGATTTCGTCTTCGAACACTATTGAGAGGCATCTCATTTGGTCATCTCGTAAGCCGGACGACTGGGAGATCCTCGTTTACAAACAAGGTGAGGTTTGGGATGCGTGCTTCTTTCGCTGGCCGATTCATCACGAACATACCAGCGGATCTTCATTTGAGTCCGTGAGACAAAGGGCTGAGCAGAGAATACGGGTCCTGGAAGCTGGCCGTCTAAAGGCCACCCAGTGGCGGCAACTAATTCACTAATGCTGGCACTAAAGGTTTTGTAAAACAAAAAACCTGGCTGCCAGAACCCGACGGCAGACCTTAACGAAGGAGAGGGAGATGAGATTACACAAAACGATCTGGGCAGTTGTAGCGTCGATCGTGCTCACAGTTGGGGTATCGAACGCTCAAGTGAAACAGAAGATTTCTGAGGAGCAACTGACAGACCTTCTGGGTCGCATTGCCACGAGCACTGACGCTTTCGCGAAGTCTGCCGATACGGCAATGGACAAGGGAGGTTATAACGGCTCTGCCAGAGAGAACGACTTGAATGACGTCCTTAAGAGGTTCAGAGGCGCGACCGCCGCTTTAAGTAGTGACCATTCGGGTCCAAACGCCAAAAGTGACTTCGAAAAAGTGCTTCACTATGGGGTGGCTATCGAAAACTTCCTGAAGAAATACCCACTCGACGGCGTGCAAGAGAATTGGACTGCATTGCGAGGCGAACTCGGCGAACTGGCGACTGGCTTCAATATCACCTGGGAAGAAGGGCACGCAATAGGTGCTCCCGTAGGTGCAGTTGACGTCAAGAACCTGTGTCAACACATCGAGGATGTGGCTGACCATTTCAAAGAGAGTCTCGACCATGCTCTCGATAACTCGAAGCTCAACGGTACCGCGACAGAGGACGAGATAAACGGATACATCCGAGACTTTCGTAACGCAACCAATAGTCTTCAGGATCATTACAATGAGGACAGGGCCAAGGACGACGCAAAAGAGGTTCTTACGAGAGGGAACAAGATCGATGGCTTCCTGAAGAAGCACAAAGACGCAGTCCCGTCAGACACGCTTGCGATGTGGGATCCAGTACGGCTCGACCTGGATCGGCTTGCGAAGTTCTACAACGTCAGCTGGCGCTGACAACAACACGTTCGGTTGACGCTGAAATAAGAGCGTGCGTGGGAAGAGATATTGATTCCGGGGTGTGGTTGCAACTTTTAACAGCAACAAAAGAGGCCAGCAATCACACCTCCGTGAGTGGGCCGGAGTTTAGGGGCAGGCTCCGGCCTACTCAAAATCCTGAATCGTAAAGTCCCTTTGAAAGTCTGAGTTTGAATAAGAAGATTAACCGTCTGTTGCCACTGTCTTTATTGATGCTACCCGACAGTTATCCGTTTCGCAGAGGGATAGCCGGTGTGGCGTGGGGTCAGTAAAGTGGCAGGCGAACATTACATAAACTGCGCGGCGGTTATGGAAGCAGGTTCACCTGGCCATAAGCTTGCTGAAAGGGAGCGAGTATGGAACGCGTCCTCAGTATTTCACAGCCACAGATATCATCCCATCGAGAAGGTCTGATACCAATTCACACAGCGCTCGAACGGGTAACGGGAGGACTATTCAGGTGTTGGCATCGCCGGATGAGTTGGCCCATCACGCGCGATCGCCAGACTTACCGCGCTTGTGTCAGATGTGGTATGTGTCGAAGTTTTGATCCAAAAACGTGGCAGACTTATGGCCCATTTTACCGTCCTGATTGAGCTATAGACCTGAACTCAATTCCCCCACTTGTCTTGTCAGAAAACGAATTCCCAATCAGACCAATCAGCAGGGAGCCAAAATGTTTGCACTGGTTTCATGGATTGTTTTCGGGTTGATCGTCGGCGCCCTTGCCAGGTTGGTTCTAACGGGTAGTGACCTTTGAGCTGGTTAGCGACACTGTCACTTTCAGTCGCGGGATCAGTGATTGGTGGTTTTGTGGGCAGCGTGCTCTGGAATGGAAAGATCGAGTTTCTGCCCGGTGGCTTTTTCGTTTCGGTGCTGGGAGCAATTTTGGTCCTATTAATCGTGCACAAGATTAGTCGAGGTACAGTCGTCAGTTGAGAGAAGCGGCGTCATTGCATTCGTACCGTTCGGGTCAAGGCTGGGGCGAGTTGTGCGGGGGGCGTCAGTTCATTGTACTGAGATACTCCGAGGCTTGTTGAATAGAAGGAGAGAGAAAGCCTGGCGTTTATCTCAGTGGGATGGGCCGGAGGAGAGAAGGGAAGGTCCGGCCCATCCATTGTATCGATCCAATGTGCGACATGCTTTAGCGTGTCGCGTTTAATAATGCTTGGTCTAAGCCGAAAGCGGCTTCCCGGCCCTCACCGCCACTCACCCTGCATCGTGAACGCCGCCCAGTATGGCGACTGCCACTGTTTTTGCTTCCACATATTAGCTGCGCAGTTCGCAACGCCGCCGCCCGGCGTTCACCATCCGTCAGTGTCTTCTCTAAACCTTGACGAGAAGAGAATTAATGTTTCCCACCGCAAGTTTCCTAACGGGTTTTGAGTTTCCGGAAGTTCACCCGAGATCAGATCGTTTACAATTCTTTGTTCAACTTCGTTGCGTCATTTCCTGGCGAATGTACGATACTGTAGTTTTCGGCTCCCCGACATTCAGCTCTAGAAATTGATCTCGAGTTTTAATGCTTAACTTGTAGTCAACAAGGAGTGGGGGAAATGAACTTCAAGCAATCTATATCACTGTCATCAACATTCGCAGCGTCGTTGCTCCTCGTCGTGATTCTCTTCAGTGTCAGCCAGGCGCAGGTTCCCCGAAGTAGCCCGCAGCCAACTCCGCAAGCGACGCCCACGCCTTCCCTCGAGAAAAAGTTCTTAAGCAATATCCTTGCGGATCAAAAGGCAATCTGGACTTTTCCGCTTCGTGTCGATCGGGAAGATACCAAGTGGTTAGTTCCGCTCGGCATTTCTACTACTGCGCTACTAGCTACCGACATAAAAACAGCTCGCTCGCTGGACTACAATCCAGATCGCTTGAACACGAGCCGTTACATTAGCTATCTGGGTTCAAGCTACGGCGCTACCGCGATTGCCGGCACGTTTTACCTTGTCGGCCGAACAAGCGGAAACGCGCGCGCTCGAGAAACGGGGTTACTAGCTGGAGAGGCGTTGATCGATAGCGCGATCGTCGTCACTGCTTTGAAAGGGGTGAGCCAAAGGAAGCGTCCACTGTCTGGAGGGGACGCCGGCGAATTTTGGGACGGCGGCCAATCGTTTCCTTCAGGCCATGCGATCACTGCCTGGACCCTTGCTACTGTCGTCGCAAACGAGTATCGAGATCACCGTGCAGTGCAGATCACTGCTTATGGACTGGCGAGCCTGGTTAGCATTGCTCGCTTTACAGGACAAAACCACTTCTTGTCTGATGCGCTGGTCGGTAGCGCCCTTGGCTATGGAATCGGGCGGTACGTCTACTCCAGGCATCATGATCCAGGATTGGATGGCCAGACGACGCGTCATGCGCACTCAAAGCTGATGCCTCTCGTCACGCCCGTTTACGAACGCTCAGAGCGTGCCTATGGCGGCGCTCTTCTTTGGAGCTTTTGAAATTCGGGCGAGACTAGAAAGCCACTTGCAAGAGTCAACTTCGCATTCTTCCCAAGCTTTCAGCTTGGGGTTAAGACGACTCAGAATAGTAGTTAACCGTTTCAACGGTTTAGATAGAAGCATTGTAACGTTCGGAAACCGTTAAAGCGGTTTCCAAGATTTCATGCGAGATCTGATCCCCAGGCTAAAGCCAGGGGAGAATGAGAATGGCCCAACGGTCGCGTCAAACCTGCCTGCCTGTTGAAGGTTAATTTCAAAATCAGCCCGAGCGAAACGGCTATCCATCCAGCAAGCGCGAGATAGATGAAGTAACGCGGAATCACCAGCAATGGTTCGAAGTCAATCGCCTTCGAGAGTTGAAAGATGCACACCGTGTACATTCCAAAAGGAAACACCATCCCCCAATACTGTGGGTCGTACTTGAGAGGAAATCTCTTGTAAACATGCCGCCAGAATCCCAGGATAAAGAGAAGGGGAATCCACCACGTCCCTGCTGCCCAAAAGAATAATGTAAATCCTTTTAGAAACGGCACTACCTCATTTAATAGAGGCCACCCAGGAGCAGCAATGATCAATCGCGCTCCCGCTAAGGTTGTGATTGCGACTGCACCCATGTTGATCCAGTAAGGTGGAGTGAGTGATGCCATCGTAACGTTGACGAAGGTGAAGCGATAAAAGATCAAAGTAATAAGCGGCAGATATAGCATGCAGCCGAGTAGAAACATGCACAGAGTAGAAACATGCACAGAGTGAAGAAGAGCACTGGCTGGCGATAATTCTCAAAACGGCTGGCTAACAAAGTTCCCAACACAGAAATTGATTGTGTTGCGACAACAACCAGCAACCACCCACCGTTTAGTCCTGCCTCAATCGATGGCTTGTTTTCCCGTACGGTCATGGCGCCGAAAAATGTGTACATGATGACCGCCCAGAGCAACAGGCCGGCGAACCATAAGCCGGCTGCAATGCGAAATTGATCGACAACGATCAGAAGGCCACTCCCTAGAACGCAGGTTCCCGCTACTACTGTGGAGAAACCAGGACCACGCACGTGAACGTTCAGCCTTGGCGCGCGAAAAGAAGAACACCAGGCGCAACAGTAGAAGCACTCACAGTGTTAAGTAAGCGATGACGCTGATTGTAGAACGCGAATGTCGCGTTCACATTCTCGAGTCATCTATTTACAATGGCGGCTAAAATCTCACGAAGGGACCGTCACCTTGAACAATAAAAGCCTCATCCCAACAGAAAAAATTGAACGAGCCATTTATTTAATTCGCGGCGAAAAGGTGATGCTGGATCGCGATTTGGCAAGACTCTATGACGTGTCCACTGCGGCGCTAAATCAGGCGGTGCGCCGCAATCGGGACCGTTTCCCGGATGACTTCATGTTCCAATTGACGCCGGAGGAAGTGGCTCAATTAAACCGATCACAAATTGTGATCGGTTCAGAAAAGCATCGTGATCCTCGTTTTCGGCCCAATGCTTTTACCGAACAGGGTGTTGCTATGTTATCGACTGTGTTACGTAGCAAACGCGCAATAGCCGTTAACATCGAAATCATGCGAGCCTTTGTAAAGCTGCGACAGCTGCTCGTCTCTAACACTGACCTCTCTCGCCGGCTGGACAAGCTCGAAAGCAAGTATGATCGCCAGTTCAAGGTTGTCTTCGATGCTATACGCGACCTGATGACACCTCAGGTTCGCGATCGCAAACAGATAGGATTCCGCTCGCGGTCATTGAAGAAATAGTCTGCTGTGCTGTCAAAATTGACAGGCCATCCATTACTTTTCCTGGCCTATCGTTAATCTGCCTAACTCTGCGTGACGAAAGTGTAGGCCGATTATGAAAACCCCCAGAGGCTCTGACATAAATTTCTATTTTCTCTTAGCAATAACGGTCTGCGCCGTCTTATCCCCGGGGAAAGCTCTCGCTCAAAACGAAGCCGCCCCCAAAGTTATGTCGACTTCCAACCTGACCGTACCCGCTAGCCCGAACTCTTCAACCGCGGCGACGTCAAACTCCCGAGAGAGTGCCGACATTGAACTGCTAAAGGCGCAACTTGCCCTGCAACAGAAACATATTGAACAACTGGAGCGCGCACTGGAAGAACAGAAGAAAGTGTTGGAACAGGTGCTTCATCTCTCTATCGCAGGCAATGCATCGACGGCAGCGAATGGAGACGCGCAATCTGCAGGTCTCGATCCGTCTGTAACTCAACCTGCGCCGGATGCGATTAAGCAACCCGTTACCAGTGCTAAGTCCGAAGACGAGGCCGCGCCGCTCGCCCTCAAACTGGGCAAGGTTTACCTCTCACCCGTTGGTTTTCTCGACTTTACTGCGTTCGTGCGCGACCGGAATGTCGGCAGCGGTCTCGGAACGAACTTCGGTAGCATCCCTTTCAGCAATACGACCTCAGGGCAGCTTTCGGAATACCGATCCACAATGCAAAACTCGCGACTCGGTCTGAGGCTGGACACAAGATTGAGGGGCACAGACGTGCTTGGATATGTCGAGACAGACTTCAATGGCTTCTCGCCGACGAACGTCGCAGTCACAACCAACAGCAATAATCTTCGAGTCCGTCTCTTCTGGCTCGACGTGCGCAAGCACAAGTGGGAACTTCTCGCAGGGCAATCGTGGAGTCTCTTAACTCCCAATCGCCAAGGACT
>DATEXA010000005.1:0-11649 GCA_035257465.1 Pyrinomonadaceae bacterium
GCTCCTTTGTCGCTTGCCCCTGGCTATCATATTTCGCGCCGTTGGCGCTCAGACCCCTGTAACGACTTTTGCAAGAGGCTCTCTTTAGCTTGTCGCGAAGGGTATTTAAGGAATACAGACTCCAACCCAACAAGCTAATAAAGCATATCGGACAAGGCTACCGTCGCTCAAAGAGCCGTTTTAGCATCTGTGGTAGCAACAATGATCCTTGAACCAGTGAACCAGTTGTGAAGCGTTTGGCGAGACCTCGAAAGAGATCTCCTGCCGTCTGTGAGTAGCGAAACCACCAAACATCGGGAACTGCCGGGATAGCATTGACGTGCACGTGTTGGGGGATGACTAATTCCAGCAAGCCAAGCTGACCATGTGTCCTGCCGTAGCCACTCTGCTTGACGCCTCCCCAGGGTGTTTGGGCAAGTGCGTGTGTGTAGACGACTTCATTGACCATCACGGTGCCCGCTTCGATCTGTTCCGCTAATTGCCGGCCACGAGAAGTCTTCGATGTAAAGATGCAGGCGGTCAAGCCATATATACTGTCGTTGGCCAAGCGAACGGCTTCGGCATCAGTGCTAAACGTCATTATCGGAAGGACAGGTCCAAACGTCTCGTCACGCATGATCTTCATTGAGTGGTTGACGTTTGTCAGCACAGTTGGTTCGTGGAACCAACCCGCATTCGAATTCAAACGCTTTCCGCCGATGCGAATTTGCGCACCCCGTTCAACGGCATCTTTGATGTGCTCTTCGACGATCCGGAGTTGCCGCTCATTCGTCATCGCACCGATGTCGATGTCAGCTGAAGTTGCGGGACCCTGTTTTAAGCGAGCCGTTTCAGCAACGACTTGCTCGATGAACTGAGTCGCGATCGACTCGTGTACATAGCATCGTTCGATTGAAGCGCATGCTTGTCCTGAATTGCAGAACGCACCCCAAACAGCGGCCCGAGCAGCGTTTCCAATGTGTGCATCATCCAGGACGATCATCGGGTCTTTGCCGCCCAGTTCAAGAACGACAGGAGTCAGATGTTTTGCCGCTGTTTCCGCCACGCGCTTGCCAGTAGCGACGCTGCCGGTGAACATGATTTTGTCGACGTGTGAATCGATTAGCGCAGCGCCAGTTGCGCCATCACCTGGAACGATTTCGAGTAAGCCCTCGGGAAGATTTGCCCTTCTGAACAACTCCCCAATCTTCAGCGCTGTTAGCGGTGATAACTCACTTGGCTTCACTACGACAGAGTTTCCCGCCATCAAAGCCATCACGATTTCAGCGAGTGGTGTGGCCCAGGGAAAGTTCCACGGCGAGATGATTGCGACGACGCCAACGGGTTTGTATACAATTCGCGACGAGCGCCCCATGAAGCCGTACTGAGAAATGTTTATGCGAGGTGATTCCAGAAGCTTCGCAGTGTTCGTGCCGAAGTAATGCATTAGATCGAGTGAAGGAACAATCTCCATCGAGATCGCTTCGGGTTTCGGCTTGCCTGTCTCGCGCGAGATCAGTATTGCAATGTTTTCGAGCTCAGCCATGACAAGCTCGCGCGCTCGAAGAATTAATTGGCCACGCTGGTGATAGGAAAGTCTGGCCCATGCTGGTTGTGCTGCACGCGCCTGGTTGACAGCTTGCGCGACGTCTGCGGAATCAGTGATCGGCGTGCGCCCGAACTCTTCGCCTGTTGCGGGGTCGCGAGAGATGATTTCCTTTGTTTCAGTTGGAAGGCTCTGTGGTCGCACGCTATCAAAGTAGACAGAATTCCCACGATTTACAAGACGAGCACCAATGTCCGATATACCCTTGGAGTGCGGGGGCACCGCACTCCAAGGGCATATCGGACAGAGGCGGGTTACAATCGATTACACACTTATAGCTACAAGGAGAGCTTTAATGATCAGACCACAGCTCGAGGAATTCATGCGCCGCATGGCCCCGAAATCGATAGCCATTATCCCCGGTGCGCGAGAGGCCACACGTTCCAACGACACTCATTATCGATTTCGTCAGGACTCAGATTTTTTCTACCTGACCGGTTTTGAGGAGCCTGAGTCGATTGCTGTGATCAAGCATGATCAGGAGCCACATTACACACTCTTTGTTCGTCCACGCGATCCCGAACGCGAAATCTGGGATGGCCGGCGTGCCGGTGTGGAAGGCGCCAAGAAAAATTTCGGCGCTAACGAATCGTTTCCGATAATCGAGTTTGACGAAAAACTTCAGAGTCTTCTCGATGGTGCTGACACGCTTTACTATCGCCTGGGTGTCAATCGGGATCTCGATGAAACGATTGTTCGTGAGATTTCTAGAATGCGCGCTTTGAATCGAAAGCCGATTCATCCGCCGCAGACCATAGTCGATCCAGCCACCATCATCCACGAGATGCGCGTGCTGAAGAGTCCCGACGAACTCGAGCTCATGCAACGCGCTGCCGACATAGCTGCTGAAGCACACGTGGAAGCGATGAAGGCGGCTCGTCCGGGCATGCAGGAGTACGAGGTTGAGGCTTTGATTGAGCGTGTGTTCCGTCAACATGGTGCTGCTGCTCCTGCGTATACGTCAATTGTCGGCGCCGGTGCGAATGCTACGGTTCTTCATTACATCAACAACGATGGTGTGCTCGGCGATGGCGAATTGTTACTGATTGATGCGGGAGCTGAGTACAAAGGCTACGCGTCTGACATTACAAGAACGTTTCCCGTTAATGGCCGCTACACCAAACCGCAGCGTGAGATTTATGACCTCGTTCTGAAGGCACAGATGTCTTGTGTGGAGATGGTGCGCCCCGGCACGACTCATGATCAGCTGAAGCAACACTCAATTGAAGTGTTGACGGAAGGCATGGTCGAGTTGGGTTTGTTGCAGGGGAAACCGAGCGAACTAATCAAAGAGAAAAAGTACGAGAAGTTTTATATGCACGGCCTGGGACACATGTTGGGTATCGATGTGCACGATGTCGGTCGTTACTACTATGGCGCAGAATCACGAGCGCTTGAACCGGGAGTGGTGATGACTGTGGAGCCGGGAATTTACGTCTCGCCTGATACGAAAGACGTACCGTCACAGTATCTGGGGATTGGTATCAGGATTGAAGACGACGTGCTGTGTACGAGTAATGGCCCACGAGTTTTGACGAGCAAGGTTCCAAAACAAGCAGAGGAGATTGAGGAGCTGATGGGGAGGTAGAGCGAGTTGGTCTTTGGACTTAGGTCTTAGCTTGATAGTGTCGAGAGGTCAGTACCACCTCGCGGTAGCGGGTGGGTGCGTGCCCAACAAATGAAGTAATAAACTTGTGTGCAGTGCAACAAAAGCGTCGCACCCACCCGCTACCGCGAGGTGGTACTGACCTCTCGACACTGAGTCCTAAGTCTCAGGACCAAAGTCCAAACGCAAGACCAAAAAACAAAGCCCAAAGACCTGACTTCTAACTTGATAACTCTGCCACTATCTCCTTTGCCGCCGCGCGCGCTTCCTCGACTTCTTCCGGCTTGAATGAGACTGCCCCAACGACAGCATGCCCGCCTCCGCCGTATCGTTCACAGATCTTTGCGATGTTGTGCGTACGTGGCTTTGGCGCCCAGGGATTTGATCCGACAGAAATCTTTGTTCGTTGAGCGCCGCGCGTGAGTGCAACCGAGTAAGTGGTTTCCGGGTGGAGATAGTAAGGAATGAACTTGTTGAATCCTTCGTAACCCTCGTCAATCAGATCAAATTGCACCACGCCGTTGGCGAACGAAGCTTTTCGCCTGATTGCCTCAAGTGTCTCGAGGTGTTGCTGCAGGATTGGTTTGAATCGTCGCTGCACTTCGTCGCTCGTCGCGACCTCGTCCAAAGACTGCACTGCAAGGTCACGAATGATCTGTTCAATGAACCGCTCGTCTGGATCCGACTCGATCACTTGCATCAGCTGCAAGGCAGGCTCCTTTAATTCGACGCACTGCGCGGGCGATGTGTAGAGCGCGCCGTCAATGGTGTGGGCCCAGTGAACGAGTGACGCTACCGGCGTAACGTCGAACCCAAACCGTTCGTGTGCGACGTCGGCGATGAACTCGGTGCACGACTTTCTGGTTGCATCCAGAAACTTCTTACCTGATTGATCCGCACGGAAGTGAGCTTCATCCTCAGGTGTCAAGAACGCGGATTCATGATGATCGAACCACCACGTAAGCTTGTCTGAGGCAGCGTACTTGAAATCCACAATCGCATTCTCCTCGGAATCAAAAAGATTGACGTCAAAAAGATTTCCCGGACGATGAAGCAAACCCGCGTAGTTGACCTCTGCGTCGGGATGAATGCGTTCTTTGTAGAATCGAGTGAAAGTGGCGGCGGAGGCCACGCCATCAAAGCAGTGGCCGTGGTAGAGCAGACGAAGTTTCATATAGGTTCTCAAAAGAGCGCGACATATTAGCAACGGGTGCGGAAAGGCGCAAAGCCTCTGAATGTCCGACAAACTTTAGTTTGTCGCTGATTGAAAAAGGAACAGCCACAGATAAACACTGATGAAACGGATCAGAAGCAAAATCATCTGATTCGTGTCATCTGTGTTTATCTGTGGCCCATTCTGTCGCAGCCACGACAAACTAAAGTTTGTCGGACATCAGTTCTTACAGGGCGTGATTGCGCCGAGGTTGAGGGATGAGAGCTTGGAGCTGATGAACTTATCGACTTCGTCTTCGACCAATTCACCGTTAACGACCCACGCCTTCTCAGTCAGCACGTCGCCTGTCGGATTTAATTTTGCGGGATCGAGAAATATGTTCCAGGGGGATCCATAGTTGCGAGTATCGCCGGTGAGTTGGCGATATCCGTAGTGCGGGGTCTTCTGTTTGTCATCGCGCGACTCAGATTCAGTCACGACTGGAAAGCCGGGACCAGCATCACCAAAGAACGCTTTGACGTCTGCCCGAGCCCCATATTCGCTGACGCCTATCACTTGAAATCCCTGGTCTTTGTACTTCTCGTAGAGCTTAGCAACTACCGGTGCTTCGAACTTCCAGTTGCCACACCATGGTGCGAAATAAACAATCATCACCAGCTTCTTGCCAGACACGAGTGAACGCAAATCTGAGGGCTGGTCGGTCTTCAGATTTGGCAGGGTCCAATTTTTATAGTTCACGGTCTTCTCGACGAGTGGGGAGTATTCATGTTGCGCGCGAGCCGCGAGAGGCGAAATCATTAGCACGAAAGCGAGAAGTAAAAATCTTTTCATTGTTTTAGACTCCACACGTCTAGTTTGAACTGCTTGCGGTGGCGGGTGCTTCATCAAGAAGCGGTTTAATCGTCGCTTCCCAGCCCGCACGATCTCTGGCGCCAATAATCTTTTGGCGAATTCTTCCCTGGCGATCTATCAAATAGGTCGTGGGTAACACTGACTGTTCAAACTTAACTTTCGCGTCACTGCCACCCAGCAGCACTTGATAGTCAAACTTTGCCACTTCCTTCTGATACGAATTTACGCCTTCCGCATTGTCGTCCAACGAGGCACCTACGATTCTAAGGCCTCGGGCTTGAAGTTCATGTTGTAACGAATTGAGTGCGGGTATCTCTTCACGACATGGAATGCAGTATGTCGCCCAGAAGTTTAGCAAGACGACCTGCCCCTGAAGTTCCTTGAGGCGAAACGGTTTGCCTTCGAGTGTTTGGAATTCAACATCGGGCGCAGGCGGAAAGTTTGTTGCAGTCGTTGGGCCGACCGGCGCAGAGGTTTTGTTTCCGTACCACCAGTTTTGGAACTTGACCACGAGTTCCTCTGCACTTGGAACGTAACGAGTGACAGCTGAACTTGCCAGCACAGTCGACTTACCACTCATGACGAGCAATCCCACGATAATCAGCACAATGCCGGACACGACCTCCACTTTGTGAAGGTGGCGGCGAAATTTTCCGTAGAAGCTAAGAAACTTGTTTATCCCGAGGCCGGTTAAGAGAAACGGAACAGCCAAGCCGGCCGAATAAAAAGCCGACAACACCAGGCCACTCTTCCAACCACCACTCGTCGCTGCTAAACCAATAATGCCTCCGAGAATCGGGCCGATGCAGGGTGTCCAACCAGCTGCGAAAGCCATCCCAAGTGTTATCGAGCCGAGTATTCCACGTGGCTTGTCTTGCGAAAAGAATCTCGTGTCTTTGTAGAGCGTTGAGATTTTGAGCAGACCAATGAGTTGCAGACCAAAGGCGATGATGATTACGCCACCAATGATTCGTACCCAGGGGTTGCTGGTGATCGCAGCACCAACCAGTCCAGCAGTAGTACCGAGTATCAGGAAAATGGTTGAGAGTCCGGCGTTGAAGGCAAGAGAGTTGATGATGACTGCGCGGCGACTGCTGGTTCCTTCTTTAAGTCCGTCAACACTGACACCTGAAATCAAAGAGATGTAACCGGGAACCAATGGTAGAACACACGGCGAAAGGAAGGATGCAATTCCCGCGATGAAAGCGATAAGAATTCGGACGATGTCGACGTTCATAAGATAATTTGCTGATTGCTGATTGCTGATTTATGACGCTGGCGCATCACTCTGCACAATCAGCAATCAGCAGTCTATTGGCTTTCGCTCCTCACTTCCGCTGGCTCAGCGATCAGCTTCTTGATCATTTTTTCCAGTGCCATGATCTCATCCGGGTCTGCACCCACTGAAATGAATCTTATCGCTCCCCGCCGATCGATCAAAAACGACATGGGAATGGAATAGGCTCCGTAGTTGATATTATTTGCGTCCGAATCCGCGACAACAAATCCGTAGGGAAGTCGATTCCGTTTCTTGAATTCCTTTAGGTAAATGAGTTCTTCACCCGGCGTCAGCGTGCGTTCTTGATCGTGACCAAAGTACTTCGTCAACCCGAGGATCACGAGGCCCTTGTCTTTGTAAGCCTGGTGCCAAAGTGTCAGCTTGGGAAAAGTGTAACGACACGGACCACACCACGGCGCCCAGAAATCCAGCAGCACGACTTGTCCATGAAGATCGGCCAGCTTTGTTGGTTCGTGCTCGATCCACTGGGTGCCAACAATCTCAGGAAGTGATTCGATTGGACGATTCGCGATCTCGTCTGAAATCTTTCGCAAGTCAGTCGTAGGCGATAATCTTGATAACCTGATCGTCGCCATCTTGTAGAGATCTCCAGAAGGAAAGGACATCGCGGTCTGACGAATATCTTCGAGTATCGCGATTGCCTGTTGCCGTCGATTTGTCTTCTCGTAAGCGTCCGCCAAAACCAGCGCAGACCTCATTAGCATATCGTCACGTTTTGACACTTCCGACTTGTACGTTGTTGCGAATGTTTTGGCAGCGGCGAGCATCTGCTCGGCATGAACAGCTGTCTGCGAAAAATCCTTTGCCCGTAAGAAAGCATCGGCAATCAAAAACTCCATCTGATAACGGTCTTCAGCATTCTTCGGTTGGTGTTTGGTGTAGTCCTCTACCGTGGCGATCGCGTCGTTGAGTTTGTCTTGCTTAACGGAATACACAACAACGAGTTTTCGCGCAGCTTGTGATTTCTCGCCGTCGGGTTGGTCTTTGATGAATTGCCGCATCGTGGTGAGAGCAGCATTACCATCGCCGGCGAGGTGATAAAGCAGTCCCAGGAAGTAGCGGTCGTCGCCCTCGAGTTTACGGGTTTCGAGAATGCCGGCGCTTTTTATTGCGAGATCCTGCTGTTCTTTCTTTACTTGCGCTTCAAGCTTTGGATCGTATGCAAGTTTTTGTTTATTGAATTCCACGTACTTGCGACCAAGGTACCCGTTAGCGTCTTCGTAAATGGCCTGGGCAGGACGGTCGTCATGGTTGTTGGTCGGCGATTGCGCAAACGCGGCCCCAGCGCCGATTAGCAGCAGATGAATAATGACAATCAGCCGTGTGCCTTGATGATTTTGCATCAGAAGAACTTTTTAACTCACGTTTACAGCGGCAAAGCGATCAGGACTAAACGGAGCGAGAATCGCTGGAGTAACACCGTCGACAATCGTTTTCGCTATCAACTCTCCAGTGATTGGAGCTAGTAGGATTCCGTTTCTATAGTGTCCGGTTGCAAAAAACAGCCCGTCAATTTCACCACAAGGGCCGAGGACAGGCAAACCATCAGACGCTTTCGGTCGCAATCCAGACCACGCATCAGCAATTGCGAGTCCTGAAATGGCCGGCGCAATCTCCATCGCGTTATCCAGAATTTTGGTTACGCCTCCAACGGTCACTTCCTTTTTGTAGCCAGCTTGTTCACTTGTGGATCCTGCGAGCAGGCGGCCGTCTTGCCTGGGAATGATGTAACCGCGTGGACTATAAATAACGTGGCGGGTGAGTTGGGGAGCGGCAGTCAAACAGACCATCTGACCACGAATGGGTTCAATCTTCACCGGCGAACCAAGAAAACTTGTCCAAGCTCCGGCTGCGATTACAACTGTCTGACAAGCGATAAAACCATCGTTGGTTTGAATGCCTTTGACGCGCTCATGTTGTTTCTCGATCAACTCGGCGTTGATACCGCACAACGTAGAAATTCCCAGTTGGGAGACGCTGTTTGCCAGGGCACTGAGCAGGCGACGATTCTCAACTTGTATGTCGAGAGGAAAACGAAGTGCCCCCGAGAGATTTGGTGCGATGCAGGGTTCATGCATACGCGCCTCTGCTGCAGTTAGTATTTCGACTGGCAACCCCGCCTGAGTTTGCCATTCGTAGCGTTGGGCAATCTCAGTTTGATCGTGTTCGGAAAACGCGAGGTAAAGAGTGCCCGTTGTGTCGAGTTCGATATCAACGCCAGTCTCTTCCTTTAAAGCGGAAGCAAAGTCTGGGTAGAGATTGCGACTTTTCCAAAGAAGGTTGAATAATTCGTCACGCGAGTCTGCTTCAGCTTGTGGCGCGAGCATGCCGCCAGCTGCGAATGATGCCTCCGTGCCCAGACTTCCTCTTTCGAGAACACAAATGTCGCGGATGTCGCGGAGTGCGAGTGCACGTGCGATTGTCAGACCGATGACACCACCGCCAATAATGACGACGTCATATGCCAATTTGTCTTTACTGGAGTTCATTGCAGGGAGGTTACTACCACCCGCTACCCGCGGGTGGTACTGACCCTGACTAGCAACCCACGGCCCAAACGATTATCCTTGCCCGCGCAAAGCACAAAGACCCAAGTCAAAAGACCATTTTCTTATGCATCCTATCACACTGATTCCAGGCGATGGCATCGGCCCAGAAGTCGCTTCAAACGTTGTACGAATCATTGAAGCTTCAGGTGTCGACATTCAATGGGAAACGCACTATGCAGGTGCTCAAGCCCTCGAAAAATTTGGAGAAACACTGCCTAGAGAGTTGCTCGATTCGATCCTCCGCAACAAGGTAGCGTTGAAGGGGCCGATCACGACGCCGGTCGGAAAAGGCTTCACTTCAGTCAACGTAGGTCTACGGAAAACCCTGGACCTCTATGCGAACCTTCGACCCGTTCGCGCGCTGCCAAATGTTCCGTGCCGTTATCCAGAACTCGACCTTGTTGTCGTTAGAGAGAACACTGAAGATTTGTATTCCGGACTCGAGCACGTGGTTGTTCCGGGTGTGGTTGAAAGCATCAAGATCATCACCGAAAAAGCATCAACTCGCATTGCGCGTTTTGCTTTCGAATACTCTCAGCGTGAGTCGCGAAAGAAAGTTACCGCAGTTCACAAAGCGAACATCATGAAACTCTCGGACGGTTTGTTTCTCGAGTGCTTTCGTAAAGTGAGTGAGGACTATCCCGACATAGTGGCGGATGACAAGATAGTTGACAACGCGTGTATGCAACTGGTGATGCGTCCTGAACAGTTCGACGTGATGTTACTTGAAAATTTGTATGGCGACATCGTTTCGGATCTTTGTGCAGGATTAGTGGGCGGACTCGGTCTTGTGCCGGGTGCAAACATCGGTGAGAAGGGGGCGGTCTTTGAAGCAGTTCATGGTTCGGCTCCCGACATCGCAGGTCAAGGCATCGCGAATCCAACTGCACTGCTTCAATCAGGCATTCTTATGCTGCGTCATCTCGGTGAGCGCGAAGCGGCTGACAAGGTTGAAAACGCTATGCTCTCGATTTTCGAAGAGGGTAAGGTTCGCACGCGAGACATCGGAGGAAGTGCAAAGACTGCGGAGTTTGCCGATGCGATCATTCAGAGGATGAATGCTTGAAAGGTTTCAGCCGTGTCTGCTTTGAGTTTTGGTGATTAGAACTCTCTGCGCATTCTCTGCGTTCTCTGCGACTCGGCGGTATAGCCATGTGGTCGGATTTCGCACCGCAGAGTCGCAGAGAACGCAGAGGTTGCGCAGAGAGTTTCATTCTTTTATCTGCTTGGTAGAGGCAAGCAGGTACACTCTGTGGTGATTAACAGGGCCACAGATGAACACGGATAAAACAGATCCGAAATTCAGGTGATCCTTTGCGGAAACTCTAAATCTCAAGAAGATTACTGACATCATCAGAGCGAAGAAAGGAAAGTCTTACAAGATGTCATCAGATCGAGTGCGTCTCTTAGAGCGCGACGCTGAATGGGCTGTGCTTGCGTCAGAAGGTCGTGATGTGGAGGCGATTCTTTCTTATTGGACTGACGACGCAATTGTATTCGTGCCCGGTTTACCGCCTGTCTCAGGGAAGGAAGCACTACTCGAATACGTTCTCAATAGTCTCCAGATTCCGGGCTTCAATATTAGTTGGAAGTCGACGAATGTCCAGGTGTCAGCCGATGGAGGCCTCGCGTACATGTTTGGGCAAAACAAGGTCACGATGAAGGGGCCAGATGGTGCGCCGGTAACGAGTGAAGGTCGGGCGGTGACGATCTGGCGTTGTGAGGCTGATGGCGAATGGCGGTGTGCCGTCGACATCTGGAATTCGTGATAGGGCTCTTATTCAACAGGTAGATTTCGGACAGAGAGGCAAACCTCTCCAAATTGACGGGCGCCACTCGAAAGAACCTTAGCCTCATTGTCGTAGTCTTTTGTTTGTTTCTGTTTCGCCTTGCGTTCGGATTATCTTCTGAGTTCTGGTTTGAAGATGAACGCCAGGTCTACCTCATCGGACTCAAGCACTTCACAACTCATGCGTGGCCCTACTTCGGACCTGACGTCACGAATCAAATTCAAATTCCGGGTGCCTTGCAGGGACTTCTGATTAGTATTCCACTTTTTATCTTGCGAATACCTGAAGCACCTTTCATCCTGCTGAACCTGCTTTCGTTTTTAAGTCTTTGTCTGTTGGCCTGGTATTGCACAAAACGGCTTCCTGAAGTGCCTGCCTGCTTCATCTGGATCTGGTTAATGACTGCGCCTTGGACGCTAAACTTTTCTACTCACGTCGTAAATCCATCGTACGTTCTGCCGGGCGCCATTCTGTTCTTCATCGCTTTTCTTGAGACCTGTCCCTACACAAGCAAGCAGCTGATTTCAAATCGATTGGCGAACTTCATGATGGGCCTGTCGCTGTTCTGGGTGATGCAGCTTCATCTGTCATGGACCATCCTGGTTCCATACATCTCTGCTTCGTTCTTCTTCCAATACAGAAGTAGTCGCGAAAACTTCATTAGATCATTCGGTTGGTTCGCACTCGGCGCGCTCCTAACTGGAAGTCTCCTCATCCCGACATTTTTTAAATTCGGTTTGCAAGCAGGTCTTGGTGGAACCGGAACAGCGGCGGTCATGAACATCGGGAACGT
>DATEXA010000006.1:0-4504 GCA_035257465.1 Pyrinomonadaceae bacterium
CAACTAGTCGCACAAGGAAAGGTTAAGCGCGGCTTCCTCGGAATCAATCTTGATTCAGTTCATGACGAGTTCGCCAAAGTTTACGGTTTATCGGAATCGAAGGGCGCGATCGTTACTTCAGTCAGCCCCACTGACAACGGAATTCCGACCCCGGCCGCGAAAGCCGGCTTGCAGCCAAACGACGTTATTGTCGAATTCGAGGGCGCGCAGATCCTTAATGCTCCGGATTTAATTCAACGAGTTGCCAGCACGGCAGTAGGTCAATCGGCTACCCTGGTTTATTTGCGAGACGTCGACGGAAAACTCGAAAAGAAGACAGCGACCGTCGTCCTTGCTGAGCGGCCGCCATCTGCCGCGCGCGATTTTGAGGAGCCATCAACCAAGCCAAACGCTAAGGAGGCGAACCCGAAAGGGAATGCGCTGCACCTGGGAATCACGCTCGCTGAACTGACGCCGCAACTTGTTGCCGAAAAGCATTTGACTGGAGTTCACGGCCTCTTTGTGAAAGAGATAGATCCCAATGGTTTAGTAGCTGAGGTTCGTGTTCAGCCATCAAACGCACAAGCACTAAGCGAAGGTGACATTATTAATCGAATCAACAAGATTCCAGTAAACAGCTTGGCGGATTTTCAACGAGTCGTGAGCGGTCTAAAGGCTGGCGATCCAATCGTTCTGAATGTCACCACTGTTCGGGGTGATCCGAAGGGTGTGCGACTACAACCGATTATCGTGCAGTTTACTTATCAATAACTCGAAAGGCGGTTTCAGATGTTTTAGCTTGTCGGTGTCGATGCACTGCTGACATCGACAAGCTAAAAACTTAATCAAAGAAATCTATTTTATGGCTCAGGCAAAAAAAGCGGTCACTAAAAGCAGCGGCAAACAAAGTCCTCGAACGACTGTGCGCGCAGCAGTCAAGACTTATCAGAACTACATCAACGGCGAATGGGTCGCAAGCGAGTCAGGTGAGATGTTCGAAAACATCAACCCGGCTGACAGTCGCGACATCATCGGCCGCTTTCCGCTTTCAACCAGCGAAGACATCTATGCCGCGGTTAATGCCGCGCAGGGAGCTTTCGATCGTTGGCGTAACACGCCGGCGCCAAAGCGAGCAGAACTGCTTTTTCGTCTTGGTGAAATCCTGATCGCAAATAAAGAACGCTACACCGCCGACATGACCCGCGAAATGGGTAAGGTTTTGAAAGAGGCCGGTGGTGATGTCCAGGAAGCTATCGACTGTACCTATTACACCGCCGGCGAGGGTCGACGTCTGCACGGCTTTACCACACCGGCAGAAATGCGCGACAAGTTCGCTATGTGTATACGTCAGCCAGTGGGTTTGTGTGGATTGATTACGCCCTGGAATTTTCCAATGGCAATTCCTTCGTGGAAACTGATTCCAGCGCTCATATGCGGTAACACAGTCGTCATCAAACCGGCGGAAGACACGCCTCTTTCAACCTATAACCTCGTGAAAGCCTGCGAAGAAGCTGGAATCCCACCAGGTGTTGTAAACATGGTGACGGGATACGGTGAAACTGTCGGAGCGGCGATGACAAATCATCCCGCATTGCGACTGATCTCGTTCACCGGTTCGACAGAAACGGGTCGTATCGTGGCATCAGCTTGCGCCGAGCGAAACGCGATCTGTTCGCTCGAAATGGGCGGCAAGAACGCCATCATCGTCATGGACGATGCTGACGTGGATCTGGCAATTGAAGGCGCCATCTGGGGCGCCTTTGGTACGTCTGGGCAAAGATGCACTGCTTCATCGCGATTGATTGTTCACAAGAAAGTTTACAAACAATTTGTAAAGAAACTGGTCGAGGCAGCAAAGAGTTTGCGTGTTGGGAACGGAGCCGATCCAAAGACCGATGTAGGTCCAGTTATCAACGGCGAAGCCCTCGAAAAGATCATGAACTACATTCGCATAGGACGTGATGATGACGGGGCAACGTTAGCTTGCGGTGGAAAGCGTTTGAGCCGCGGCGATTATGCGAATGGTTACTTCATCGAGCCGACCGTCTTCTCTGATGCAACTGCTGACATGCGGATCTCCCAGGAAGAAATCTTTGGTCCTGTCACCACAGTGATTCCAGTAAATTCACTCGAAGAGGCAATTCAAATTGCCAACGGTGTCCGCTACGGGCTGTCCGCGGCAATCTATACACAAAATGTGAACCGCGCCTTCCGCGCCATGAACGAAATGTACACAGGGATCTTCTATGTCAACGCCTCAACAATAGGAGCCGAAGTCCATCTTCCTTTTGGCGGAACGAAGGCTACAGGAAATGGACATCGCGAAGCCGGCACCCAGGTCCTCGATATCTTTTCTGAATGGAAGTCAATTTATGTCGACTTCAGCGGCAAACTGCAACGAGCGCAGATTGATGCTGTTGAGTCGCCCCAGTAACAAGCCCAAATCGTAATTTCACAGTCTTATTTTATCCGGAGGATTAAGCCGTGATCGTCGGTCTGCCGAAAGAAATCAAAGATAACGAATATAGAGTTGGATTAACTCCAGCCGGAGTGCGTGCACTTCATGATGCTGGACACGAGGTGATTGTAGAGAAGGGTGCGGGCGAAGGATCCGGCTTTGAAGACTCGCTTTATCAGCGCGCTGGAGCCTCGATCATTGAGTCAGCTGATGAAGTATGGGCACGGGCCGATATGATCGTGAAAGTAAAGGAACCGATTGCTCCCGAGTATCCACGCATGCGTGAAGGCCAACTGCTCTTCACTTATCTTCACCTTGCTCCAGATAAGGGGTTGACCAAACAACTTGTCGAACGAAAAGTAACCGGCATTGCGTACGAAACAATCACAGATCGTCGCGGGACACTACCTTTGCTGACGCCAATGTCTGAAGTGGCAGGACGCATGGCGATTCAAGTGGGGGCGCACTATCTGGAGAAGATGAGTGGTGGTCGCGGCATCCTTCTTGGTGGCGTTCCCGGCGTTCCAGCTGCGCGCGTGGTGATCATCGGCGGCGGTGTCGTTGGTACCAATGCGGCGAAGATCGCCGTTGGCATGGGTGCTCACGTCACGATAATCGACAACAATCTCGATCGCCTGCGTGAACTTGACGATATCTTTCTATCGAAGATCTCTACTCTTGCTTCCAGCGCTTACATGATTCACGACGCAATTTCGCAAGCGGATTTGATCGTCGGCGCTGTCCTGGTTCCCGGCGCAGCAGCACCTAAACTCGTAACACAGAAGATGCTCAAGGACGTGCCTAACGGCGCAGTCATCGTTGACGTTGCCGTCGATCAGGGAGGTTGCATCGAGACGACTCACCCAACAACACACTCAAACCCGACGTACTATGTTGAGGGTGTGTTGCACTACTGCGTCGCTAACATGCCTGGCGCGGTACCACGCACGTCAACCTTCGCACTAACAAATGCGACGTTGCCTTACGCTTTGAAACTGGCGAACAAGGGTTTCTATGAAGCTATTGGCAGTGACCATGGCTTGAAGGAAGGCGTAAATACTTTCGCGGGATATTGTACTTATGAAGCAGTTGCCTCAGCTCAGGGGATTCCATTCACACCACTCGATAATCTAATCAACAGTTCAAGCGGCGCTGCTGTTTAGCGAATGTCCGACATGCTTTAGCTTGTCGGATCAGTTTTCATTTTCGACTTGCTTCAGATCCGGATCGACAAGCTAAAGCTTATCGGACACTAATCTCTCCAAACACTCCAACAATCTCTCCGGCGAAATCGGCTTTGTCAGAAACACGTCAGCCTGTTCAACCTCGGCGTTCTTAGGGTCGAGTGCGCTCAGCAGAACCAACGGCAAGTGTGATAAGCGCTCAGTGCTTCTCACGAAACGACACAATTCGTGACCACTCAGATTTGGCATCACCGCGTCAGTCACAACTACGTCAAATGAGTGACTCAGTAACAGCTTCATTGCTTCCAACCCATCGGAGGCAGCGAATACGTTGTACCCGGCACGCAGAAGGACGATCTGAAGGTAGCGCCTTAGAGCAGGATCATCCTCGGCCAAAAGCACAGAATAGCCTTCGTCCGGCGTCGCATGCGGAGCAATATGTGGAGTTATCTGATTGTCTAAATTCTGTATGGCCATGCGGGAACAGCTGGTTTCGAGGCTGTGAGCGCTTCGGTAGGCGAACCGCGGCAGCTACCACGGTAACTAGCAGATTAAACGGCGTTGGCCGCTGTTGTCAACGCCGGTTAGAGGCCCGCTTCAATCCACAAACGCCCTGTGCCAAAGCTCCAGGCCGAGCAGTTGAAATACTTGAAGATTGTTGTCCTCGCGACCTGAGAAGTTCGCATCGATTACTCGCTTCACTTCCTTCGGACGGAACATCCCACGACGTTTAATTGTCTCTTCAGAGAGCAAGTCATTCACGAGCGGTCGCAATGGCCCTCGCAGCCACGAACGAATGGGTGCACCAAAGCCGGCTTTCTTGCGCCACACCACGTCAGCCGGCAGCACTCCTTCAAGCGCGCGCTTCAAGATGTACTTCCGT
>DATEXA010000007.1:0-4966 GCA_035257465.1 Pyrinomonadaceae bacterium
AAACCTGACAAACAGCCAGGAGGTTCCGCCAACGAATCCCACCACGTCAACTGGTGGCGTCCGGCCAGCTTCCTTCGGCACCGCGCGTTTGCTTTTCAATAGCGCGCAGACGGCGATGACGTTCACTTCTACGGTAACCAATATCGATTTCACTGGTTCGCAAACGAGCGACACCAATGACAATCTGATCGCCGCTCACATCCACGCCGGGCCGTCGGTAGCCCCAGGGGTAAATGGGCCAGTTGTGTGGGGCTTCTTCGGGTCTCCATTTAATGACAACAATCCCAACGACCAGCAGGTGATTCCATCTACGACCGGAGTCGGAGGCACTATCAACGGCAAGTGGGATGCGCCGGAAGGCAACGGCACGACGTTGGCGGCGCAATTGGCGAACCTCCGAGCCGGTCGCGCTTACGTCAACTTCCATACAAATCAATTTGGAGGTGGCGAGATACGCGGCAACATTCCTCCGGAAACTGCTTTCCGGGACGCTCTGGTAGCCGGCCTCAATGCAGGCATTGAAACAAGGGCCACGGTGTTGCGGAAGGTCGCCGAAGCGGAAGAGCTCGGCCTTAAGGAGTCTAACCGAGCGTTCGTGTTGGCGCAGTACTTCGGCTATCTGAGAAGGAATCCCAACGATACACCCGACGCGGACTTCAGCGGATATACCTTCTGGCTGAACAAACTCAACTCGTTCAGTGGAGACTTCCGGGCTGCGGAGATGGTTAAGGCCTTCATCACGTCGTCCGAGTACCGTAAACGTTTCGGACTTAACTAAACCAGGCCGTGACGTCGCGGCCGCTTTCGAGCCGCGGCTCCACTTCCGCACTTCAAACAACGATCGGCGTAGTCAATGGCTACGCCGATCGTTTTGTTAGGAGACCTCCGACAGACTCTGCTGGCGGCGATAAGAGCGGAATCGACCTCGACTGAGACGACACACTTTGTGCACGAGTGAAAGTGAATTGCGACCAGCAGGCGGGACACCTGCGCTCCCAGCACGGACATTCGTGTTAAAGAATCGGCACAAGAGTGTTAGCAAAATTGGCAATCAGCAATCAGCAATCAGCAATCACCAATCACTCCACCGTTAGCAATACAATCTCAGGCGGCACGTTGAACCTCACTGGAACAATACTGGTCCCTATACCCGTCGTGACGAACAGATGATGATTGTTTTCAAAAACGTGTCCTTCAAGATAACGCTGACCATAGTCTGATTGTTGGATCACACTTCCTATGAAGGGGAATTGCACTTGCCCGCCGTGCGTGTGTCCAGCTAACAACAAGACAACGCGCTGAGGAACGTGCGGGAAGATATCTGGATTGTGTGTTAGTGCAATCACTGGCTGGCCCTCCGGAACTCTCGCGAGCGTTGTTTCGATTCGTTGAGGCCGCGTCCAGAGATCAGCCAATCCAACCAGCCAAAAGGAGCTGCCCTGGTGATTTACTTCTACGAATTGATCTTCAAGAACCTTGATTCCATTCTGCTCTAATGCGGCGCTCACTTTTGTGCCGTTGTACCACCAGTCATGATTGCCAAGTACTGAATAGACGCCATCGCGGGCATGGAGATCTCTCAAAATCGGCGCGAACACTGCGGGCTCGATGGTGTGACTGGTTCGACCATTGCCGGCAATGTAGTCCCCCAGAATTACCACGAGGTCAGGTTGCTGTTCATTCGTTCGTTCGACAATCAACCTTAACTTTTTCTCGTCGATGAATGCGCTCCCCGCATGAATATCTGACAGCACTGCGATCTTCAGACCACTTAGTTCCTTCGGCCAGCCATCGATTTGAACCGTTTCGTGGCGAACGACGAGACGATTTGGTTCGATAAAGAATCCCCAGAAGACACAACAACCAATGACGACAGGAATTGTGGCGAGAGTTACACGCACACGCTTCTGCCACTTCGGAATCTTTTCCCATTCCATTGGCCCAGGAGAGCGCCGTACTTCCTGGTAGAGAAAGAGAAACAAGCCGATTAGGACTGCGATACCAATGACGAAATTAACGGTCATTTGAGAAGGGAACGATTTCCGAATGTGTGTGCATTATGTTCCGGGTAAGGTTTTGAGTCGTTCACTCAAGTGTGACTGGTCGGCCAAGGTGTGAAGTAAGGGGCCCTCCGATATGAACTGAACTATGCTCACCGAACCAACCGGACACACAAAACGATAACGAAATCGTCCAACGTCGATTCCCATCAATGAACAAAGAACAATGCGAATCGTTGCTTTGTGAGAAACAATCAAAACGTTACCGCTGTCACAGGTTGTCTTGATTTCTTCAATCAGTTTCAAAGCGCGACTTGCGATCGAGACAGCTGACTCACCGCCTGTCGGAGCGTGCCACGCCGGGTCGGCGAGCCAGCGGATGTAATCATCGTGAAACTCCTTCTCAACCTGTGTCTTAGTTAATCCTTCCCAACTGCCATAGGCGATCTCATTCAGTTCTGGTCGAGGCTCAGATTTGATGCCCACGAGCTCACAAAGAGGTGCAGCGGTTGAAGCGGTTCTTTTTAAAGCGCTGGTAAAGATTCCTTGCCACCGGGTCTTGTTATAGGCGTTTGCAAATGCCTGAGCCATTTCCAGACCATCAACCGTTAATTCAGGATTCAATCCGGCGCCGCAGAAAGTATCTTCGCGACTGAGTTCGGTTTGTCCGTGACGAAGGAGGTAAAGGTTTAGTGCCATGCTAGTTCGTGAGCGGGGAGCCTAGTGCTTAGTACTTGATGCTTTGTGAATCAATCTGTCCGCTTAAGGCTTCGTGACGCTGAGTCCCGTAACGATCGCTTCAGTATTGTGGGCGAAGCGAATGCCGTAAACACCATCGGTCGATTTGAGTTTTCCCGGGACGACAAGAGCAGATTTGTCAAAGCTCGCGACTACTTTGTTGTTGATCGCGCACTCGACCTTATCACCCTTGACTGACATCGCTATCTCCTGCGTCACAGGTTCACCGACACCAGCGGCTTTATTCACTGCCGGATCTGGTGCGCCTCGACCGTTCAGTTGAAACGGTGCCGGCCCAAAGCCGCGAACAATAAAGTTACCGTTGCCGTAAGCCGCACAGTAAAGATAGCTCTGCTGATCCGTACCTAGATCATTTCCTGCGATCATCAGGCCGTATGGATGCGGATGATTATTGAGGTTCATGTATTTCGGTTCTTTGAATGTCGCCTTGACCGTGTAATCACCAAATGCCTTGTTTGCGGGATTCCAATAGGTGACCGCCGGGCCAGTTGTGACCAGCAACGCATTACCCTCTTTCGACAATTTCGCATTATTGATGGTCATGCCGGCGGTCTTCTCTTTGGCGTCAATCTCTCCAGTCCAACCAGCGACTGAGATTCCGCCGCCCTCCACCCCGCGTGAAGTTTCTGTCTGACCACCCTGCGAGAAATTAACATTGGGGACAAAGATAAGCGCGCATAAAGCAAGCGCAAAAATGCTAAAGCGTCTCATGTTTTGAGATCCTCCACTTGAAATTGTCGACCGTTTGACTATAACCCTCAGCGTCGTCATCGCGCTACGACTTGTAGAGTGTCAACAGGAGAGAACGAAAAATTTCGGATTGCGGATTGGGGATTGTCGCGGAGGACGTTAAGACCGTGATGACTTTCTTTAGCGGAAGCGAATCTGGAAATCTGAAATCTGCAATCTGAAATGTTTTACCCTTGGTCAACGTGAACTCGATGTAACATACTGACAATCCGCTTACCGATCCCGATAACCCTGGAGGACACTTTGAAGACAAGACTAGCAATACTAGTTCTACTTGCACTCCTACCCTGCCACGTCGTCTACGGTCAGACAAAAATCAGCGACGCAGTGGCCCACTCTCCTTCGAAAGGCAGCCCTGAACGGCAGGCAATTCTTGATGCCCTCCGCGGCGACAGCCGAGATGTTTTGTATCAGGTTCATTACGTGAAGGTTCACAACGGATGGTGTTGGATCGATACAACGCCTCAAGATAAGCAAGGACACGCAACTGCTGAAGGCGGACCAAATCTTTTGCACTTCGAGGGCGGGACATGGAAAGTGATGGATCTTTCAAAGGTTGTCGCAGATCCCAAGGATCCCCTCGGAGATATCGATGCGAGTCCTGGTTACATCAAGAATTTGTTGAAGGCTTTCCCCGGCGTTCCTCGCGATATTTTTCCGAAGCCATCGAAATAGGCTTGGCTCGAACAGTTCGGCGTCTATCAATTCACAATCATTAAAAGAGGACTACTCATGAGAAACATACTCTCCGTTCTCCTGCTGATTTGCATCTTTCCTCTTTCATTCGCACAGGCACCAGATCGCCAACAATTCATTCGCACGGAAGCTCCGGTTATTGCGCTCACACATGTAAGAGTGATCGACGGAACTGGTGCTGCCGCGAAAGACGATCAGACTATTGTAGTGAGTGGCGGAAAGATTCAGTCAGTTGAACCAAGCTCGAGCGCGAAAGTATCCGCGAACGCGCAGACGATGGACCTAACCGGTGACACGGTGCTGCCCGGTCTTGTCGGAATGCACAACCACATGTTCTTCCCCATGGGTGGCACGCCGCCGATGTACTCCGACATGGGCAGCAGCTTTCCTCGCCTTTACCTCGCTAACGGCGTAACTACGATTCGCACTACTGGAAGCGTGGCGCCTTACACCGATCTCGAGATCAAGAAACTAATCGACGCGGGCCGGATGATTGGGCCAAAGATGTATATCACCGCTCCGTACCTGGAAGGCAATGGTTCGTTTACGCCTGTAATGCACACGCTCGCCGACGCAAACGACGCGCGACGGATGGTCAACTTCTGGGCTGATCAGGGAGCGACATCTTTTAAGGCCTATATGAACATCACGCGTGATGAGTTGCGCGCGGCCGTTGAAGAGGCACACAAGCGTGGCTTGAAAGTCACCGGTCATCTTTGCTCGATTGGTTACAAAGAGGCCGCTGAGATTGGTATCGACAA
>DATEXA010000008.1:0-5105 GCA_035257465.1 Pyrinomonadaceae bacterium
ACACCAACTTCCTCGTTTCCAATCTTAAACCACGCAAACGCGAAGCCCCTCGGTGGATCAACGCCGTTCATAGATTTCCAGGGTTCTGCCCACGCGGCTTGCGCTTGATATTTGGATAGAATCGCAACCTGCTGTTTACCTAGTCCGCTCTGGAATGGTTCTTTGAACGCAGAGCAAATTGCGACGTGATAAACTCCTGGCGCGATGGCTTCACCAAGGCGAGCACAGGCGTTGTAATCCCGTACCTCTTGCAACAAAATGATGTCAGGATTTATCGGCCTGAGAACGTCTGCCGCTGCCGCGATGCGTTGTGCTTGTACTTCGGGTGTCGCATCATGAGCGGAACCGTTTGGAAACCATTCAAGATTCCAAGTTGTGATGCGGACATTGGTCGGTTCCGGCGATTCACCGAGTGCTAAGGCAACGACCAAGGATGCGAGCAGAGCGAGTAAGGCGCGATTCGTGAGTGTTGCCCCCCTCATTTGGGCCGTTCATATCACTTTGTCATTGCCATGTGGAGAGCAAAAGAGGCAGAATGCGCTGCGCGTGAATTACTGGGAAATAATCGTTCCTTTACTGTAAACTCACCACCTTTTCGAGATAGGTGAGGACTTTGCCGAAATAGTTTGTAAAGAACCAACTTCCCGCAAGAGGCATGATCGACATTAGACATGCCGCAATAGTGTTGCGTTTGGTGTTGGTTACTTCGACTTCCTCCTTGGTTTCATTCAATTCCATCTGGATGAACTCCTTTGCATCCGCCGGCTTAACTCCTACAAGCGATCTGTATATTTCCGTTAGTTTGTGGAGATCATGGAATTGCACGTCCCACTCACGGAGTTCATTTTCATGTTCTTCGACAATGGTCCGAACTTCTTTGAAAGAATCAGCGCCATTAGGTTGAGGAGGAACGACGAGATCATTCTGCGTTGCAGAGGCCGCAGCACGCTGAACATCATCCAGAGGAAGCGAATCCGAAGGAGGCGTCGGGTTATCGACCTGCGAGGAAATCGCCGATACCGCAGGTTTGGTTGATTGCAACGTGTGATAAAATTTGAGAAGTTCAGTTTGACCCGTTCGCCGCTCAATTTCGTTTGCAAGGATCACCAACTTTTCTTCGAACAGTTGCGCCGTTTGTGGACCTTCTTTTGGCAAAGTGAGCACTTTTTGAATGCCTTTGAGCCAATCGGTTCGCCATTTTAGCAATGATCGGACTTTTGAACGATATCGATACATTCCAACGAAGAACGGAAAGACTCCGAGGAGAACGAAGACGAGCAAAGGCACAGAAAGCACTAAACCATAAAGCCACATTGGCGGTGTATGGTGAAATACCTGAGCGATATCTTGTTGGAAGAGCCAAATTGGAAATACTAAAGTAACCGTCGAATAAATGATATTGGAGAATTGACCCGCAACAAAAGAACTCCGGACATCGTCGTCAACGTATTCGGATGTTATCATTGGTGTGCCGATTAATAACATGACAAGAATCGCTCCAGCTTGAGGAACCATAAACAGAAAGAACGCGATCCACACCCTTGCGGTCGCTGAGCCGCTCGGCAACTTCCAAAACATGTAAAGCGAACCGATCGCCATTATAAGAAAGAAGAAAAAACCGATTATCAATAAAAAACATGCTGCAGGCACATGGCTAGCGGTCCATATGACACTTAGCACCTTGATCTTTTCTTGTTGGTGACTGAACCCGGCAACTGCCGCAATAGCATTGTACATCAGTACCCCTGTGAGTGACGCAATGACCAAGGCGAAAATGACAGTATAGGGAAACAGCCGAGTCAAGAACCAGAACTCAACAAAACCAAGCAGAAGTATTCCCATCGCAAAGAGGTAATCTATGATCCCTATATTCGTAGCTCGAATATTCTTCGCGAAGCGTTTTTGCTTTTTCGTGGTGAGAACCATAAGGGTGCCGAGTGTCAGCAGGAAACCGATAGTGTTATAAAGTTTGGGCCACATATGTAGGTTATCGTTTAATTACGGTTAACACCGCATAAAATCAGAAGTACGGTTAAGCGGTCGTGTACGAAGGCAATCGGGAATATTGGGCGGTGAGTATTTCAGTTCGCTGTGAGTTATACGCTCTAGGACCGTTCTGTGTATTAAAAAACCGGGAACAGGACGTGCGAAGGTCCACCTAAACTTATTGCAAACGTCCCAGTAGGAATCTTTCTTGGATTTTGATCGCCTTTCTAACCGCTTTGAAGAGTCGATATGCATAAGGGACAAGATTTCCTCCTCCACACTCGAAAAGTATTTTCTTAATTCTTCCCCATGAAACTGGTTCCGGTAGCGTCCCAAGCCCGGATCGTAAAATAGGCGCTGATTATTGGGATCCCGGTCCAATACCTGAATAAGGCGAACGACATTTGTATTATCCCCCAAATTCGTTGTGCGTTCCGTCGCAACAGATGATCAGATTGCGACCAACAGAGTTTGCGTCGGCACCGGGGGAGTCAGACACGACTCTCTTTTATCAACCTCCAACTCGAACATCAACTCAATATTTTTATTGAAGCTTGCCGTACTAGCGTCACGACATTCGCAAGGTGACTCAAACGTGACTGGCGGCGACGTTGCCGCTACCGCGCTGCAAAGAAACGCAACTGCGGCAATCGTGACCGTCGCCCGCATCATTTGCGCCTGTTCATATCACTTTGTCATTGCCGCGTGGAGGGCAAAAGAGACACAATCTTCCGCGTGAATTACTGGGAAATCATCGCTGACAATCTCAGCAAAGCCGGTTGGAGCTGGGGCTGTCTCGCTCGCGCCGCAACGGCGTAGCGGCAAAGGCGGATTTCTCAAACTTTCTGCGTAACCTCGCGCCGGATTTCCTGCAGTAACTCAGTAAAACCCCAAATCAATGAAGTGGCTACAACTGGCTTACAGCATTATCAGCGTCAACGCGGTAATCCTAGCGTTGCTCGCTGTCATCGTGAATCTACTAGGGAGAGCGAGGTCACGAATGACAACTAACGCAAAAACAACTGCGTAAACGAAGGGAGGTGACCCAGATGACAGGAGTAAATGCGACGTCAGCGTCAGCCAGCACACCGACGATGCTGGCCGGCGTAGGGAAGATCGTCGTCGCCATCCATGGTATCGGCAACCAATATCATAATGCGACAGTCCAGTCGGTTGTGAAGATTTTCAGCCGTTGCTTTGAGCAGGCTGTAGCGGTTCCCCTCGGAGGCTTCTATACCGCGGATGGCAAGCTAGAGGCGTACCAGCTCAGGTCGCCACCGGACGTGAAGCCGCAAATGAAGGACATCGGTTTCGTGGAAGTTTACTGGGCTAATATCCCGCGGCGAGTTCAACGTCATGGATACACGATTGAAGAAACAAAAGCGTGGGCGCACACCGTAGTTCAACGTGTGCGGGCGCGGTATTCATATGAAGATCTACCGCTCCGAGAACGCGATTATTTAAGCGCCACTGCGACCATCGAGGAGATGATCGACGCGATCACAGTGGTAGGTAACTTGCTTTTTCTCGCCGAAAAGGCCGGGTTGGCCAAATTCGATCTCGACGACTTGCTAACCAGTTTTGTTGGCGATGTGCAGATCGTCGCCGACTTCGCGAATTACCGCGAGCGCATTCTGAGGAAGTTTCGAAGGATTCTCAGTGAAGTTCTCAAACCAATCCTCAAATGCAATCCAGAAGCTGACATTTACATCGTCGCGCATAGCGAAGGCACAGTTGTAGCATTGCTCGGGCTCCTTCAAGCGTTTTCGATTCCGTCGCCAGACATTGCATCGCCCGAGGACGAGGAGCAGCGCACCTGGGTCCGAAACGTCCGCGGTCTCATGACGATCGGGTCGCCCATCGACAAACATATCGCGCTCTGGCCTGACATGTGGGATCCTGTGCAAAACCCAAATACGACTTGGATTCCACCGAAGGATCAACGCATTGCGTGGCGGAACTATTACGATTACGGCGACCCGGTGGGTTTCGAGTTGGACACAGCACGAGCGTGGCTAAAGAGACACGGTTGGGACAAATTCTTTGAATTCGAGAAGGGTCATGATTTCGGCTTCGCCCGTTATTTCTTGCCTGGGAAAGCGCACAACGATTATTGGAACGACCCGCACGTATTTGGACATTTCATCTGCGACGTGATGAGGCTTGAGCCGGTCGTCGACGGCGTGAAGCTAAAAAGACCCCCCGCGCAGCCACCCAACCGCCCTTTCGCAAGTGTCTCGAGCTATGTCACGCCTTTCACTTTGATTATTGCGATTATTTTCGCAGGGGTTTACCTGCTGTTTGCCGCCCTAAACTCCTATCTGAGCATTCGTGAACCGTTATACCTGGTGGTTCGCGATGTTGCTGGAGTAACTTGTCTCCTCAGCGGCACGACTGCCTGTAGTCGAATCCTATGCCTGACCCGGCGATTTTCTTTTAAGCTGAATGCGATTTTGGCCTTCTTGTTGGGGGTCGTTGGTTATGTCATCTTCCGCACCGACTGGTACGTGAAGTGGAGCGATCGTTTCTTGGCGGATACAAACGCAGTTGTCATTGCGTTATTGCTTACGGTTTTTGCAGTCGCATTTTCGGTTACTGCCGACCGAAGCAAGCAATTTCTGCGACGCTTTCCGCCGATCCGGTTAATTATCCGCGGCGCGCGACCATTGCTTGTCTCGGGTGGATTGGCAGCAGTGAACTTGATGATCCATCGTTATCGTGAGGACGTAGCACATCACCCTTTGGAAACGCCTTTGGAAACTTCAACACCCTTTTGGCCCGTCGTTCTAAGTGCGGCTGCCTTTCTTTACCTGTGGTGGCTTGCAATCATTCTATTTGACCTCACGTTCGTCTGGCACCGCTATATTCGACAAGGTGTCTGGCAACAAGGTCTGTGTAGGGCGCGCCAAAACTTGATCAAGCGCCGCGAGGCGGCTAAGGAATCCGGTTCGAGTCGACCACGCTAAAGCCTGCACATGACGCAACCTACGTCGAATTCAAGACGGACCATCCTCTATTTCACGGGAATCATCAATTGTGCGGCACACTTCCCTGGAAACGTGGCCGTGGGTGATAGCGTTTAGCTTTGGTCTTTTGCACGGACTCGGTTTTGCGGGCGC
>DATEXA010000009.1:0-3924 GCA_035257465.1 Pyrinomonadaceae bacterium
GGAGTGCGAAGCGTCACTGCCTCGTTTCCCTTGCCGCTTGCCGGCGGCTTTAGTCCTGTACGTTGGGGTGGGCGGGAAGCTCTCGAAGATCCGAGCAAGTTCCAGGCGGCAGATCTACAGATCGTGTTGCCCGGCTATTTCGAGTCGATGGGTAACAAGCTAATTGGCGGACGTACATTTACCGAAGACGACAATACGCCCGACCGAAACCTTCTTATAGTTGACGAGACGTTGGCCGCGAAGGCGTTTCCAAATGAATCCGCAATAGGTAAACAGATTCTTTTTCGAGTTCGTACTCCCGAGGCTCAATGGGGTGAAATCATTGGCGTGGTGGCCCACCAGCGCAACACTTCGCTGATAGAACCGGGTCGCGAGCAACTCTATGTTACCGACGGATATGTGAACCACAGGGCTGCTTCCTGGTGGGCGCTTCGAACTGACGGAGATCCTGGCAGCATAGCCACTGCCGTCCGCGACGTGGTCCACAAGTCAGGCTCGGAGTTATTGATCAACCAGATGCAGCCGATGGACCAGCTCGTAGTCGCTGCTCAGGCCCAGACAAGATTTTCGCTGTTGCTGATCGGAGTTTTCTCAACCATTGCTGCACTTCTCGCTGCTGTGGGTTTATATGGCGTGCTCGCGACGGTGGTACGGCAGCGTACGGCTGAAATCGGACTGCGAATGGCTTTGGGGGCTGCACCGTCCGGCATTTTCCGTTTGATGGTTGGAAAAGGACTCCGGCTCAGCATGTTCGGGATTGCGATCGGCCTACTCGCGGCGTTTGCGCTTACCCGTGTACTGACGACGATGCTCGTTGATGTCAAACCTACAGATCCTGTTACCTTCGTATCAGTGGCACTCCTGTTTCTGTTAATAGCCGTAGTTGCGTCGTCGCTTCCGGCTCTTCGCGCAGCGGGATTAGATCCGACGAAGGCTCTTAGGAACGAGTAGAGAAAAAACAAAACATCCACAGATTGCGCCGATTACGCAGATTCTGGAATGAACCGGGACTGAGCTTGAGTGGTAGAAATACTGTCTCTGGAATCGTCGTAGTCTGTGGATTAATACAAATTCTCGAGCAGCGCAAAGGCTAGGTTTGAGGCTCCTCTGATCCCAAATAGGCTTGTCCTTTTCGGCGCTTAGCTTAATTCACCGACTCGCCTTTGGTAAGCATTTGGCCGTTCCGGGATCGGAGTAGGAAAGGTTACGGACTTGAAAATTTGAGCCGCAAGTAGAAGAGCGGATTCACCAGTACTCTCAAGACCCATGTAGAGTTCAAGCTCGCCGTGCTCCCAGTTCCCTACATTTAATTCAGCGTGATACACCCGTACTCCGTTAGTCATTTTCCAATACGTACGTATGTTTGCTTGCTTGCCTCGAATTCTGGAAGTCAATTCCTCGTAATCGTTCATCCACGTTTGTCTTCGCTCTTGAAAAGTGACTGCGGTTGCTGGCCGCCATCTGAAAACTAAATTCGTGGAGCCTTTACGATATTCGCCAACCGGAGTCTGACTTGCAGCAGTGTCGCGTTTAGTAAAATCGTTAGGCAATCGAAAAGTAAATAAGGCTTCAACATCGATCAGCCGCCAATCGCCAGTCGAGGAACCCGGCGCCGTGAGAATCATTGAACAGCAAACCATCATCACAAACACAGAAATGAACTTCGAGATACTTGATTTCACAATCATTGCGCAGAGACTGCATTTCATCTTCGTCGCGACTTGATCACTTCTCCGATCAAGTCCGGCTTTGTTGGGTCGCGCTCGAGGTGGGGATAGCGCTCACCGTCGTGATAATTCAGTCTGTAAACATTCGTGAAGCTCCCGTTGTCGACGCTCAACTCGATTGGAGTCGTTGTTGTTTTCGCGGCTGTGATTGCTTCATGAAGTATGTCGCTGGACCATGTGCGCCCGTTTACGGTCAGGATCTTCATCCCGGGCGCGAGTCCTGCTAGTGCTGCTTCCAGGTTCGGATTCACATCCATAACGGTGCCGTCTTCCTTCAACATCGCTCCAATTGAAAATGAGAGGTCGATGCTCTTGCGCGAATGATCGCCAATTCTCATTTGAGTGTTTGGTCTGTCGTTGTAGACGATCTTCCAACCACCGTTTGTGATTCCGCCAACCGGTGCATGCGACGCCACCTGGTAGATTCGTTCGTTCAGAAAGTTCCGCCAGTCGTAAGGAGTGACATCGTTGAGTGTATTTACGACATCGTCGAAGGTGTAGGGCTTAACTGTGGGAGGCGTATCTTCTCCGCCATGGAAACGCCGGCAAAAATCATCGAGTGAGAGCTTGCCGCCGCTGCGTTGGCGAATCAATACATCGGCTTCGAGCCAGATCAATGAACCTTCATCGTAGTAATCGACCTGACGCCGGTAGTTCATCCATGCTCGCGGCGAAGGATAGGTCAGTTGTACAGCAACAGCAGTGTCAACAAGCGGACGCCACTGTCTTCCCGCCTGATTCTCAAGCTCCGCGGCGATCGCAGCCAGCGTTTCACGAAAATCATCTTCCGACCACAGGCCACTTCTTGCCGGCAACACGTGACCCAGATACTGAGTCAGTCCCTCATAAACCCATAGCAACTCGCCTTTCATCGGCTGCTCAAAGTCAGGTGACAAAAGGCCGGCAGGACGACGGTACTTGCCATTCCAGGAGTGGGTGTATTCGTGGCCCATCAAGTCCGCGAAGTCGAGCAACTCGAGTTCATCACTTAAAGCTTTCTCGCCCACGCCATCTTCACTAGATTCATGATGCTCGAGACCTTCGCTGCCGCCGTGATCGCTGAGCGTGAGAAGGAACCTGTAACTCCGGTAGTGTCGCGCACCGAAGAGTGCATATGCTTCCCCAACGAGATTCTTCAAGCCGGTCAGTGTCTCCGGTTTCATTTCCAACGAGGCATTGGTGTCGGCTGCCACATCAACCTCATGCATGATGCCTGTCTGCGTGAGAGGAATCTTGCGAAAGTTCGCACCGATTATTGCTGGAGAGTCTATGAGCTCAGTCAGGGTGACGGTTTTGAATTGAAGTTCGTCCTTGTTCTCACTCGACAGCGGCAGTGCAGTTGCAAACTTCCATCCTGCCGGCAGTGTCAGTGAAGGCTGAACTCGGATCGTATCGCTATTCATTCCGCGCGGATAAACGACCACTCGATTCCACTTGATGCGCGCGATTTTCGCACTCATCGTTGTCTCGGATTGAGAGGCATCGTCGAAGCTGACTTCGAGATGGTTGACTCCCTGAGGAACCTCACAATGAAAAGCAAACATCTCCGTCTCGTCGCGTTGCCAGGGAATTGATTTGTTATTTGCGGTCAACTTCAAGCCAACGAGGTCGTTGATTGGGCCAGTAGGGGTATGTTCACCTGGAATCCATTTCGGATAGAAGAGCGTCAGCGGTCCAGGGGCAACTGGGATCGTCAGTTTGGTATGGAGTATGTTGCGCGAAGCCTGAGTAGCGTCAACGTTCAATGTGATCGTCGTTTGGCCTACCGCGGAGAAAAAGGCGCAAATGAAAAATACCGCTAACAAGACCAGTCTTTGAGTTGATGTTTTTGTTTTCATAGCTTCACCGACGGATGATGGATAGAGATTGTGGATTTTGAGGGGAACATAGGGATGGAGGCAAGTGAAGTGAGCATCTGCAGACTACGCCGATAAACCAAAAAGGCCAGCATAGCTAGCCTCGTTTGTTACTACACCCCGACTAATAACTTGGGACTCTATGTTGGGCAGGATTGAATACAAAGGCGGTGCTGTTGGTTGATCGACCGCTGGCATGAAGCTCGGTCAGACCCAGTTCTGCCCCTGCAAATCTGTGCTTCATTTCTATGGAAGCTATTGCAAGACTGCACGCAGGTTTGGCGTACACCTCCGCCAATCCCCGGCACCCGTGGAATGGATGGTATTGGCTGGCCGACTTT
>DATEXA010000010.1:0-9661 GCA_035257465.1 Pyrinomonadaceae bacterium
ATCTCGCGCGAGCCAGTTCCCGTCGTTCCCGCTGCGCATTATTTCTGCGGCGGAGTACTGGTTGACGAGTGGAGTCGTTCAAGCATCGAGAACCTCTATGCGGTTGGCGAAATCAGTTGCACGGGAGTCCATGGTGCGAACCGGCTTGCCTCGACTTCGTTGTTGGAAGGTTTGGTCTGGGGTAACAGAGCTGCAGTTGATATTGAACGCAACCTGGACTTAAACGGTCACCAACCAGCTTTTCAAGACATTCCACGTTGGGACGAAAGTGGATTGAGTTCGGATTCGGATCCGGCTTTGATTCAGGGCGACATGCAGACTATTCAAAACATTATGTGGCACTACGTTGGTTTGGTAAGGAACGCCGATCGATTGTCGCGGGCTATTCGCGAGTTGCGCCACTTGTGGAATGAGATTGAAACGTTTTATCGCACGACTAAATTGTCAGATGGTTTGATCGGTCTACGCAATGCAGTTGAAGTTGCGCTGATTGTTGCCCAGGCAGCGCAACACAATCGACAGAGCAGAGGTTGCCACTATCGGCAGGATGCGGTCGAGGCGCAAGGCGATCGGTTGATCTGACTTTCACGAAACTGATTAGCCCAAGGACTCCTCCAGCACGAGTTCAAACAGATCTGATGGAACTGCAAAGCCGTGACGCTCATAAAGCGTGCGGCTTTTTTCGCTTGGCCAGAGAATCACTACATGGACCGATTGTTCCTTACAGAAAGTAAGTGCCTCGGTGAGCAGTCGTGAACCTACACCCTGATCGCGTGACGATTCGTTGACGAACACGTTTGTGATGTAGGCGTGCAATTCAGGCTCGGACGTCGGGTTTGGAATCTTTTCTATCAACTGCAACCACAGCCCGCCAATAATCTCGTCTTCTTGTTCGGCTATCCAGCATCGCCAGTTGGGCCTTTGTAGGCGTTCTGTCATCCACGTAAGGCAACGCTGCACAAATTCGGCGTGCGGCTCGATGTCTTGATCAGTGAGGGAGCGGAACGCATAACGGAGTTGTGCGAGTGTCGGAGCGTCGGCTGGCTTAGCGGGGCGAATGTTCATTTGTAATCTCGAGACAGTAGCCCGACCGTGAGGGAGGGCCTTTATGACGACATCGAGCCCTCCTTTACAGTCGGGCCACTGCCCCGAATCATGCCATCAGCGTTGCAAGCCGGGTTGCCTCTCTCTTGAAGCGTGGAGACTGACATTCACTGACAAGTCGTTGATATGCCTCCAACAAACTTTTGGCCTGACTTCGTTTTTCATTAGCGAGTGCTAGCTCGTTTGCTGCCTCAGCACGAGTGGCTTGTTCCAGCAACACTTCGATGTAAAGCGGCCCAAGCCAAAGTTGACTCACACGCGATTCGCTTTGACTGACCAGTTGTTCTGCGTCAGAGCACAAACGAGCCGCCTCATCCAGTTCGGTACCAAACACGGTGCCGGAAATCAGACGATCATCGAACTCACTTGATTTGGCACGTAGAAATCTGATTGCCGCCAAACAACGCAGCGCTTCGAATCGCGTGTAAATCATGCTTGCGGATGCTTCGTGAGCATTTTCGAGGGCGAGACTCAACGCATCATCAAAACGACCACGGAGTGCCTGGACCCACGCGAGATTTGGCTTATGGAGTGACTTTACACGCGCCTCGCCGACCGCTTCGGCCAGCGACAGTCCTTCAGTGAAGTCTCGTTCTGCTTCTTCCAGTTTGTCGAGATGGAGATAACACTGACCGGCGAAAAAGAGTGTCCATGCTCGCCGCTCGCGCGACTCCAATTTCGCTGCAATCTCAAACTCCTTTTCCGCCCACTCGAGTCCCTTTTCGAACTCGCCTTTATGAACTGCGTCTTCACCATGGAATTCGTAACCTGCCGCCTGGGCAAAGAGGATGTTGTGGCGCAGCCCGAAATCGAGCGCGCGCTGCGCCCAACTATCAGCATCGTTATAAAGCCCATAATGCTGATTAGCGCCCGCAGTGTAGGCGTAGATTTGCGAGATTATGGGCGCTGCGAACGAAGTTACCTTGTCTCCGTTTGCAGTCGGTTCAACCAATTCACTCGCACGTAATAACAACTCGAGGGCTTTCTTATGACGACCGGCAAGATGATGAAATCGGCCTTCGATCGATAAGGCGTTCGCCGTTTCCAAAGGATTCGCCACTGCATCAAGAACTTCAAGCGCCTGACGCAAATATTCCACTCCTCTTTGATCTCCAGTCGTCACCAACGAGGCCGCTGCTTCACATTGCAAACGCGCGCGCACCGCAGGTTCGGTTGCGAGTTCAAGGGCTCTTTCAAAGTGTTCGCCAGCGGCCACGACTTCACCATGTAATAAATATGCCTTGCCAATCGCTTCCTCTTGAGCGAGTTGTTCATCGGTTAACCCTAACGCCTCGGCGCAGTCGCGGGCGCGCCCATACGCAGCCACCGCTTCGTCAAACGCAAAAACACGTTCCGCTTCATGGGCCGCCTTTTTCGCATACTTAAGACCACGCTCATGATCTCCTGCTTGAATGTAGTGATGCGCTAACTTCTCGACTGCGCACTGTGTAGCCTCCTGGTTTTGTTCCAACCCTTCAGCTGCCAGTCGATGCAAACGGCGACGCCGAATCGGATTGAGTTCTTCATAGAGAACTTCACGAATTTTGTCGTGCGTGAAAGAAAACGAGTCGTCGCTGGCGGCGGCGATTAATTGTGCCCCTGAAGCTTCGTCAAGAGCGTCTAGCAATTTGTCTTCACTTTGCTGAGCGGTAGCTGACAGTTCTTCAAACGTGAAGACTTTTCCGATGATTGCGCCGACGCGGAGAACCTCGTTGCATTCCTGGCTAACTCGATCAAGTCGATGGCCAATCGCTTCCTTCACACTTTGTGGTATCAGCAACTGCTCCAGTTCGCAGCGTTGCCAACGACCGCTTTCACGCCGCACCGAGCCCTGCTCAATAAGTGCCTTGAGAACTTCCTCGACAAAAAATGGATTGCCCTCGGTCTCGCGATGTACCGCCGCGGCAAATTCTCCACTTACGTGTTCGCCGAGCAGGGCATCAAGTTGGGCACCCGTTTCCGTAGCATCAAAGCGACGAAGAACGATGCGAGTAACCAACCTCTCACGATTCCAATCCACCAGTGACTTGGCTAGCGGATGCGCGCGATCAAGTTCCGTTTCGCGATAGGCGCCGACGATAAGCACTCGCGATTCACGAAGCTGGCGCAGCAGATGTCCGAGCAACCAGAGTGTTCCGCGGTCGGCCCAATGCAAGTCGTCAGCATAGAAGAGAAGTGACTGACGCTTGGCAATGTTGGAAAAAACCTGGACAACCGCGTCAAAGAAAAGCAGTCGTTCTTCGTGTGGTGCGAGTTGATGACGTTCGGGAAATGGTCCGAGTCGTGTTTCGATTTCAGGAGCGAGTTTCGCAATCTGCATTGCGTTATCACCAAGAATGTCTCTGAGTTTTGCGTCGTCCTTTTGTTCCCGCACCCAGTAGCGGAATGCTTCCACGAAAGGCAGGTAAGGAGTCGTCGCTTCGTACTCATAGCAACCACCGCTGAGAACTTGTCCACCATCCACTGCTGCCTGAATCGTGATCTCTCTCGCGAGTCGGGTCTTTCCGGCACCGGGTTCGCCACTTAGGAAAACACCGTGACCGTGGCCTTCACGAGCGCGTTGCCATAGTTCTCGCGCCTCGGCGAGTTCCGTTGCCCGACCAATCAGGCGTCCACGTGAAAGAGCATCCAGGATCGCAACGTTACTTGCTGCAGTCGGATCCTCAGGCTCATCAATGTCAGCGAGCGATTGAAGAAGCGCTGCTTGAGTTTCCTTTGCCGAAGTGAACCTTTGATTGGGATCTTTTGCAAGAAGACGAAGGATCACTGCCTCGAGTTTGCGAGGAAGATCCATCCGTAAAACTCTCGGGGGAACGACGGGCGCATGGACATGTTGCGAAACAATTGTTAACGGATCGTCGCCGGTGAACGGGACGCGGCCAGTTGTGAGTTCATACAACAAGACGCCGAGAGCGTATAGATCCGTGCGTCCATCTACGGGTTGGCCCAATGCCTGCTCCGGAGCCATATAAGAGGCGGTGCCGACAATCAAACCAGCACGAGAGATGCGTGCGGCGTCAGCGGGCAATGCGAGGCCCAGGTCCGCTAGTTTTACATTGCTGAGTTCACTCGAATCGGAAAGCAAAACGTTGTCAGGTTTTAAATCCCGATGGACTATCAAATTCGAGTGAGCATGTTCAAGTGCGTCGCATATCTGTGAGGCGATTGCAACAACCCGTTTGAGATCGCGAGGACGTGCCTGTGAAAGTCTTGGTCCCGGAACCAACTCCATCACGAGAAATGGTTGGCCACCTGTTTCGCCGACATCGTGCACCGCAACTATGTGCGGGTGATTAAGAGCGGCAGTAGCGCGAGCTTCACGAAGTAAGCGTTGGCGCCCGTCCGCACCCGTTGCGGATAGGATTTTTACTGCGACTTGTCGATGAAGTTCGAGGTCGGTCGCTCGATAGACAATACCCATACCACCGCGACCCAGTTCACTATCCAACCGGTAACGATCGCGCAGAATTGTTCCTGGCGAGATTGTTAGTGAACTGCGGAGTTCTTCCGGAAGGATCTGGGTTTGTTGGGAATCATTCATTCAAGAAAAGGATAGCAAACCGAGGGATTTCAAATCTCAGATCTCAGATCGAAGCCGTGATGTTCAATGTGAGATCTTAAATCATCTTAAATCTTAAATCCGAGATTTGAAATCTGAGATCTGAGATCAGAACTGAATCCACTTTCCAACTTTCTCAGTTTTTGCTTTCGCAAAAAGATATTCTGCGCAGGCAAGGTCTTCGACGGCCAAACCCAACGACTTAAATAACGTAATTTCGTCTTGTGAAGTACGCCCGGGTTTCTCCCCAAGGAGCACTTCTCCAATTTCCCCTTGCAGACTCTCCGCCGTAATCAGTCCTTCCTCCACGGCCAACAAATAATCGCCGGATTCGCTCAATGCCGACTCGCGACGATCCACAAAGATTCGCGCCGCAGTCATTGTCGCACCGTCGATCTCGCGGGCCTGGGGTGAATAAGTGCCGATAGCATTGATGTGGGCCCCACGTGAAACCCATTGACGTTCAATGACTGGTTGTCGTGCGCTCGTTGCCGTCACAATGAGATCAGCATCTTTCAACGCCAGTTCAGCGGTGACAGTCGGCTCGATTGGAAAATCGAGTTGTGTTCGCATTTCTTCAGCCAGTTGTTTTGGATGCTCATGGTTCGGACTGAACACTCGAGCTCGCTCGATTGGTCTTACAGCGGACAAGGCGAGGAGGTGCGCGCGCGCCTGAATTCCCGAACCGACGATCGCGAGCTCACTGGCGTTCTCACGCGATAACAATCTAGTTGCTACCGCCGATACTGCAGCTGTTCGAATCTCCGTGATGGCGGATGCATTCATTATTGCGAGCGGTTCGCCTGTTTCGCCGCTGGAGAGAAGTACACAGCCCTGATGTGCATCTTTTCCGAAAGCAGGGTTGCCATGAAAGAAGCACATTGCTTTCAATCCGAACACGCTTCCGGGCCCGCGTCGATATGCCGGCATCATTGCCATCACTCCGAGTGCTTCAGGAGGTCTGACGACCACGCGTAGGGGTTGCATCAAGTCACCGCGAGACAATTCCTTGAGTGTTTCGCTCATAAGCTCGATGCACTCCGTCATCGGTAGCAATAGTTTTATTTCACTTGAAGTAAGAACAAGTATTTGTCGTGATTCGGGCGTGGTTGTCATGGGCGTGTTCTGTGAATACCCCAAAAGGTAAGTCTTGTAAACCTAGGCGCACCGAATCGTTCACTCGGGTCATAGCTATGCGAGTTAGCAGATTCGGAAGTCTTGCGAAACGTGGACAATTTGCCTACTCGGTTGCGTTGTTCCTTTTGGCACACTCATTGCCAAAAGCAGGGTGGAAATAAGATCGGTCACGCATTGCGAAATGAGTGGCCTTGTGGAGCCCGGATGTGAAGGGGAGAGCACATCCGGGCTCTAACATTTTGATCTGTCAGACGAATTCTCTAAAGTAGCCACGCCGAAGACCGGGAAACAAATGTATGGAATCGACTAGATGACATTTTCGAAACGGAGTACTCGATTCCGAAGACTGGCCTTGATGCTCTTTAGCACAATCGTCGGCCTTCTTATTGCCGAAATGGCTTTGCGAGTGATCGGTTATTCTTTCTTAGAGTTTTACGTTCCTGATAACTCACGCGGTTACGCCTTGCGTCCCGGAATTTCGGGCTGGTACCACAAGGAAAACGACGCCTATATACAGATTAACAGCGACGGCCTGCGCGATCGCGAACATGAAATAAACAAACCGTCTAATACCCTTCGAATTGCCATTGTCGGTGATTCTTATGCTGAGGCATTACAGGTACCTCAGGAAGCGACCTTCTGGTCAATTCTGGAGAAACGCCTCAATGAATGTTCTCCAAACAAACGAATTGAAGTGATTAACTTTGGTGTCTCCGGGTATGGTACAACGCAAGAGCTGATAACTTTACGCGAACAAGTTTGGAAATATTCGCCAGACATTGTCCTTCTGGCCTTCACCACTTACAACGACATCATGGATAACTGCCGTGCACTCAAAAAGGCGACAGATGTTCCTTATTTTGTCTTCAAGGATGACCAACTTGTTCTCGATGATTCTTTTCGCAACTCCGCTGATTTTCGCTGGCGACAATCAGCAATCGGTCGTACCGGAAGATGGCTACGCGATCACTTCCGCGTTGTTCAGGCAATCCTCGAAGGACATCGAGCGCTGCGACTCAAACTGGCTTCCTGGCGATCTCATGATGAGCCCTCAAAGCAAACGGCCGGGACTCAAGGTCAAGTACGAGCGGAAGAGCTTGGCGGCGAAAACTACGTCTACGTCGAGCCAAGAGATAAAGACTGGAACGAAGCGTGGCGTGTGACTGAAGCTTTGCTCAAACAATTTCACGAAGAGGTTGACGCACATCATTCAAAGCTTCTTGTCGCGACGCTGAGCAATGGAATTCAAGTCGTGCCGAATCCAAAGACTAGAGCTGACTTCATGCAGCGCGTGGGATCAAAAGACCTCTTCTATGCAGACAATAGAGTGAAAGCCGTGGGAGACAGAGAAGGCTTTGAGGTATTCAATCTGGCCCCGCAACTGTTGAGCTTTGCCGAACAAAACAACGTATTGCTGCATGGCTTCGGTTCGGACCTCGGTTCCGGACATTGGAATGAGAAGGGACATGTGGTGGCGGGTGAAATCCTCAGCAGGAAATTATGCGATGAGGGCTGGCTCAAATAGCGGCGCGCACTGCTTTCTGCTATAGATAGTCTTCGCTCTTCAGTAAACAAATTGGAGACAGTGATGGAATTCCACGAGAATGTTCTCGGGTTGATAGGGAACACGCCGCTGGTCAAACTGAATCGTCTTGCCAAAGGCGTAAAAGCAAAAATCTTGGCCAAGATGGAGAACTTGAATCCGGGTTACTCGGTCAAGGATCGTATTGGCATTGCCATGATCGAGGCGGCTGAGCGAGAGGGACTCCTGAAGCCGGGCGGAACAGTGATCGAAGCTACCTCAGGTAATACCGGGATCGGTCTGGCATTAGCTGCAGCTGTTAAAGGTTACAAATGCATCTTTGTGATGACTGATAAAGCTTCGGTCGAGAAGTCGAGATATCTGAAAGCGCTTGGTGCCGACGTCGTCATTACACCTGTTTCCGCAAAGCCTGGAACTCCTGATCACTACGTTTCCACCGCACGTCGTATCGCCTCGGAGACCCCAAACTCTTTCTATCCAGATCAGTATTCGAATCCTGCGAATCCAGAGGCCCACTATCGAACAACTGGACCTGAGGTGTGGCAACAGACTGACGGTAAGATCACACACTTTGTTGCCGGACTCGGGACTGGCGGTACGATCTCGGGGACCGGTCGCTACTTAAAAGAGAAGAATCCTGCGATCAGAATCATTGGAGCTGATCCGTACGGCTCAATTTTTAAGACCTACAAGGAAACTGGAAAGCTGATTGAGGCAACGCCATATCTCGTCGAGGGTATTGGCCAGGAGATTGTGCCGCCAAACGTGCACATCAAATACGTCGACGAAATTGTTAATGTCACGGATCGCGAGTCGTTTGACATGTCGCGAATGCTAGGACGAATGGAAGGGATCTTTTGCGGAGGCTCGACCGGAACGAATCTCGCCGCGGCGTTGCGAGTTGCTTCGCAGCTCGACGAAGACGCAGTTGTGGTTTTTATTGTTTGTGATACCGGAGAGCACTACCTTACTAAACACCACTCTGACGAGTGGCTAAAAGAAAAACGTTTGCTCGAACCAAAACGGATCACTGCTGGACTTATCAGCGGTACTAAGAAGCCGCAAGCACCGAAGTCGCTGGTTTCAGTCCTACCAACAGACACGGTCGGTGACGCGCTAGCGCAGATGGACGAGCTGGGATTGACGCAGATACCTGTGTTGGAGGAAGGACGCGCCGTTGGTGCTCTGCGCGAAAATCGAGTTTTGGCAAAAGTAGTTCGTGACAGAGAATTACTGAACACCCCGGTGAGTGAGGTAATGGAATCAAGTTTTCCAATTGTCGATGTCGATGTGAGTTCAACTGAAGTAACCAAGCGTTTGCAGACCAGTCCTGCAGTGCTGGTTGAAGAATACGGACGCATCGTCGGGATCATAACAAGACATGACGTGCTGGATCTCAAACTGAAGGGGGCTGGTCAGTAGCGAAACAAGTTGCCAAGCATGGCGAAAGAAGAAAAAGTTCTGGCCGCAAATCGCGCCGCGTTTCACAACTATCACATCTCTGATAAGTACGAAGCCGGGATTGCACTTACAGGTACCGAAGTGAAGAGCGCAATGGACGGACGGGTTCAATTAAAAGAGGCGTACGTTTCAATTCGCGACGGAGAGGCGTGGTTGTTTAATGCTCACATTTCGCCTTATTCTCATGGGAATCGCGAAAATCATGAACCAATGCGAACGCGAAAGCTGCTGCTTCACAAGCGTGAAATATCCCGTCTCGACGAGGCGACCGCAAGACAAGGAATGACTTTAGTGCCGACTCAGGTTTACTTGAAGAATGGCCGCATCAAGATCGAAGTGGGAATAGCGCGTGGCAAGAAGCTCTACGACAAGAGAGAAGCAGAAATGAAGCGAACCGTCGAGCGAGAGACGAGAGCGCAATTGAAGGAACGTAATCGTTAACCGAAGTTGAATAGATTCTGATATCCCAAAGCTCAGGAGAAGACACTCACATGCAAGTTGAAGCCAGCCAGGGTCCTTTAGAACAACTTGAGGTTCAAGCAATCGCAGTTGCCGTTTTCAAAGATGAAAAGCCGGAAGAGGGCTTTCTTAAAAGGCTCGACGAGCTATCGAACGGGTTGGTCAAGTCGGCCATCGACGCTGAAGAGTTTTCCGGCAAGGAAGGTGAGACTGCTTATTTTCATTTGGTAGGAAACGACAAACTGAAAGCAAGGCGTCTTTTGTTGGTTGGTGTTGGCGAACTCAAAGATTACAAGACTGCCAGTGTATCTAATATGGCGGGGACGGCGGTGCGTGCACTGCGCGGAAAAAACGCTAAGTCGATCGCTGTTCTGCCTCGAGTCACACAGGACACTCAA
>DATEXA010000011.1:0-14968 GCA_035257465.1 Pyrinomonadaceae bacterium
CAGACGAGCCTCCACCCCAAAAATAAAGACCGGCCAGTACCACTAGAGCCATAGCCGCACCGCCGAGTAGCAGTTGCTTCTTTCCAAGAACAATTTTCGTCCACGCATCTTTTGCCCAGCCGATGCTTCTTCCTCCACCGAGCCCGGTAACGAGCGGACGATCTTTTATTGTTTGTGTCGACATGCGGTTTACCTTATCAACTCCTCGAACAAAGTTTCTCCTACCTAGTAATCCAGACACTGTTGTTTGGAGTTTGGTTACAGCCAAACTTGGGAAAAACACATTTGTGGACGCTAATTTTGGGCCATTCCTTCGATCACGTTGATCTGCGTAAGTCTTAAGGGGAATTGCAGATCTCAGATTTCAGATGTCAGATTGCGTCGTTCTGTTTGGCGACGGGTTGTTCTGTTTGCCGACGATTTTTACTCTTCCTCAATTATTGCCTTCTTCAATCTGAAATCTTCAATCTGAAATCTGAAATGCGCTTCGCCGTGTAACCAATCCCCCTACACCCGGTGTCTAGCAATTCGGAAGGCTCCCCGAAATTAGAACAAGGTTAATCAGGAGTAAGAAGAGAAACGATGAAAAGACCACGAATCAAAACGTTGGCAATAGCTACTCTCTCAGCAATTGCTTTGGCTACTTCGATCGCCGTTGCCCAGTCAGTCTCAACTGGCCAGGACAATGCACAAGGACCTAAGAAAGAATGGCCAGGTCGAGGTGAACGAAGAGAACATGGCTGGGGAGGAATGCAAGGTGGCGCCTTCCGACAGCTCAATCTAACTGATGACCAGAAAGCTAAGTTGAAACAGATCCGCGAAGGCTTTGCCGAGCAGAATAAGCCCCTGCGTGAGCAGTTGCGTGCCAAACGGCAGGAGTTGCATCAGGCAAGTGAAGGCGGTACGTTCAACGAAGCGCTGGCTACTCAGAAACTGACGGACATGGCGAGTCTTGAAGCCAAGCTCATGGGTGCGGAATTCAAGATGCATCAGGATATGCTTTCCGTTTTAACTGCTGAGCAGAAGGCCCAGCTGGAACAGTCCAGAGCGCAGTTCAAAGCTCGACACGCCGAACGGCGTGGCGGCAATCAGGAGTAAGGCGTCTCCCACACGGAAACGGCGGACCACAACGTTATTAAGGTCCGCCATCCGTCACTCCCATGAGGACCGATTCTGACAAACGGGCACGAACACGCCTCAGATTTGGAACTCGCGCGACATGCGCAAGAAGGCGACGAGTCTGCCTTTGGTGAGATAGTCAGGCGTTACAGTCCAAGGGTGTTCAGTGTCGCAAGCCGGTTCTTTCGCCAGCGAAGCTCGGTTGAAGAGGCTGCACAGGAGGTTTTCTTGAAAGCATTTACGCAGCTTAAGAGTTTTGAAGGACGCGGTTCGATGGAAGGCTGGCTTACGCGTATCGCAACTAACACTTGCTTGAACTTGATAAGAAGTGCCAAACGACGACCGGAGTCGACCGTTTCGGATCTCACGGACGATGAAAACAAGTGGCTGGATGCTCAGCTTTCGGACGTTGCAAGTGAGTCGCGGCATTCCGTCGAACAGACTTTGATAGCTGCTGATCTGGCCGATAGAGTACTTAATGTTTTGTCTCCTGAGGATCAGTTGGCTTTGTTGATGATGGATGGTGAAGATGCCTCGGTGAAAGAAGTAGCCGAAGCGACTGGGTGGTCCGAATCGAAAGTTAAGGTGCGAGCTTTCAGAGCTCGAAAGAAAGTACGTGAAGCGATGGAAAAGCTCTTACGACCTCGAAAAGGAGGTGCAGTTGGCAATGAAGGATGAACACATCATCAAAATTTTGGATGGCGCGCCATTGAGCAGGTTGTCTGTTGAGCAGCTTGAGGTGGTACGAAGTCATAGCCGGAACTGTGTGTCATGTGCCAGCGCTTACCGGGCGTTCTCAGTTTCGAGTGCGGTGATTAAGGAACGCGCGCAAGTCGTCATTGAGCCGGCTCCCTTCTTTCAGACGAAGGTGCTGGCAGCATTAAGAGAGCAACAGACGTTGGAGAACGTGCCGGTGTTTTCGAGGCTCTGGAAATCCGCCGGAGCGCTCGTGGCTTCCATGGCAGTAACAACTGCGGCTCTCGCAGGTTTGAGTTTTATGGTCCCGCCAGCAGTCGCACCTGCTGCTGAACAAACAGCCTCGGCGTATTCAGCTGAGTCTGTGCTCCTTGATCAAGGAGGCGAGGATCAAATGAGTTATGAGCAGGTGCTCAGCACAATCTATGCGGACGATGAGGCGAAGTAATTATGAACATCAGTACTAAGAATAGATGGCAGGTTCGTGCTCTGGCTGCAGTTGTTTTTGCACTCGGCTTTACGACCGGCATTCTTGCGGTCAACGTCTATCGTGGACTGGCTCGCAATATTGCGCCGCGGGATCGTTTTGAGCAGTTGTCGCAACGACTGCAACTCAACGCTGATCAGAAGACAAAGGTGCAGCAGATTTTTGGTGATACGCGTGAAGAACTCCGCGTGCTGCGAAAAGAGCAAGAACCGAAAGTTAACGACATTCGGCGACAGGCGGATATGAAACTGCAACAGGTTCTAACTGAACAGCAGTGGCAACAGTTTCAAAAAGTACGAGACGAGATGCGCCAGCGAAGAGAAAGAGACAACCCCGGCCGCGATCTTTAATGCTGGTGCTACAAACTTCGCATAGAAGCAGTCGGGAAGGGGCAGTCGGATTTCAGATCGCAGATCGCAGATCTCAGATTTCCTGTAATAACGGATGGAGTTTGGAAAACGGCCGTTTTCTTCAATCTGAGATCTGCGATCTGCGATCTGAAATCCGGCCGCCCCTTCCCGACTGCGAGTAGGGTTCCCGGCACTACTTACTCGGATCGATCAGCGCCTTCAGTACTTTTCCAGTTGCTACGTTCTCCAGCGCTTCATTTGCACCTGCCAGACCAAAACTTGTTAGCTGCATGTTTTCCCACGCCGACGATCTGCTTGTTTCCGACAGCAGTTGCACACCACGATAGAAATGCGAGAAGTCTGACCCCCAACAACCGCGCACATCCAAATGTTTTTTGTTGAGATGAGTGTGTGGATTGAACTCTATCGGCCCGTGATCGGTGTATTGGCCAACGACCACGACTCGTCCGGCATCACGCGTGAACTTCATCGCCTGAACTGCAGCTTCAGCGACGCCCGCTACTTCGATAGTTACGTCGGCGCCGCGTCCTTCAGTGTGTTGTATCACCCAGTCCAGCCGATCATCTTCTGAGTTAGTTTCAATATTCAAAACAGCGGAGGCTCCAGCGTTTAATGCGGCCTCAAGTCTTGCCTGGGGAGCACCGATGCAAAGCACTCGCAATGCTCCGCTCATGCGAGCGAGCAGAATCGCGTTAATTCCGACGGGACCGGATCCAAGTACCAAAACCGTATCGCCGATTCGTACATCACCCCGCTCCACCGCGTGAAGAGAAGTCGGCAGCGCACAACCGCCGGCCATAAAAGTTTCCGGTTCAGCAGCAACACTGATGCATCGCGTACCCGGCTTCAAATAGACATGGCTGGCCCAACCGCCGCATAGTCCGTCGTCGAGTCCATAGGTGATTCCGTAAACCTTCCGATGTGGACAGCGTGTGCTCGCTTTGGCAACAAGACAGTACCAGCAAGCATTGCAGGTTTTGTGTACATCGAGAAAAGTAATGCGGTCGCCCTCTTTGAATTGTCGTCCGTTGACATCAAGCAGCTCGCCACGAATCGTTTGTAGTCGCCCAATCGAAACGTGACCCGGGATGAGTGGATAAGGCACACCCTGCAAAAGTCCTCGCTGCAGATGAACATCAGTTCCGCAAACTTCGGAGAGTTCAACTTTAAGTAGCGCTGAGTTGGGTTCCAGGTCTGGCGCCGGGACCTCGCGTAGTTGTACCGGTGTGTTGGGCTCAGGAATGACAGCAACAATTGGCATTGCGGAAGCATAGTGGAACGTGGAAAGAATTTGTAGGGGTGGCACTCGTGGCCACCCTTAACGGAAAAGCTCTTGCCTCACGGTCTACGCTGAAAGCGTTGGCTAATTCCAGCCCAGGGTTGTTCACAACCCTGGGCTCGCGATGGCCGAGCTCATTGTCGCAACTCTGAAAGAGTTGCGTGGACCTTCATAAACCGCAATCTTGTTCGCGCCCGCGCAACTCCTTCAGAGTTGCGTTTTGATATGTATGAACAGGGAGCCCAGGGTTGTGGCAACCCTGGGCTGGAATTAGCCAACGCCTTCGGCGTAAACGAATGCTCGTGTGCTTAGTCATAGAGTTTGCTTTTCGCCAACAAACAGCGCGTTGGTGGGCCCCTACATCTGGACAACTTGAATCCGCGAATTAATCTTTGTATAAGGACACTCCCATTTCCCGGAAAGACTCCCGGTCAAACTCATTGGAAGGTGGATCTAATTAGTGCCCCAGAGCCGTCACCGCAAAATAAACAAGCGGAAGAAACAACGCAGTACCCGTCAGAGTTCACAGCGTGGTTCCTCAGCCAAAACGAATCGTAACGTTAGAATCGGCGTGATGATTTTGGCGGGAGTGCTCGCGCTTTCTGCCGTTGGGTATTTAATCGCGTCACGACCGAAGGCCAATGATCAATTGGTAACGACTCCTTCCGGTCTGCAGTACGTTGACGAAAAGGTTGGCGATGGACCTAGTCCGCAGGTCGGGCAAACCCTTACGGTCAGTTACCGCGGCGTTACTCAAAGCACGGGTAAAGAATTCGATAGTTCCAACAAATACAATTGCAGAATCGGAGTAGGTGAAGTTATTCCGGGCTGGGACGAAGGCCTGATGACGATGAAGCTCCACGGGAAACGAAAGCTGATCATACCGGGCAAACTCGCTTATGGCGCAGCAGGCCGACCACCCAACATTCCACCCAATGCCACTCTCGAATTCGATGTGGAGCTGCTTGGGATCAAGTAGATTCGATTCCTAACGGTTCGATTACATCTCGCTTGCGTTTTGCCTGAAGTACTATCGGGCATGCCCGTAGTCTCGTAAAATACCTCCTCTCCTGCCCGGCATCTCACGTTAACGACATCATCTATGGGAGGACTCTCCATATGCAAAAGTCACTTCGAAGGGGAGCGTACCTGGCGTTGGTAAGCTTGGCGATCTTGATGCTTGCATCAACTTCGTTTGCACAAGGAAAAGGCCACGGAGGAGGAGGTGGTAATGGTGGAGGGATGGGTAACGGGGGAGGACCGCCCTCTGGTGTTGGCGTTGATCGGGGCCTTGGCAACGCATCTGCAAAATCGGGCGGACGTTCCGACAACGGGCTCGAAAACGCGTCGACGAATTCAAATGGAAGGTCTGATGCCGGATTGGAACGCGCACGAAGAGCGCACGAAAACATGCGCAACGCCGATCGAGATCTCGAAGATCATCCGGGACTACCCCAGACGTTGCACGTCAGTGCCAACAGCTTGAGAAATGGTTATCAAACAGCGTTAACCACTAACCCGAATTTAACTTTTGGCAATTACGTAGCTGCGACAAGAGTAGCTCAGAATCTCTCTCCAAGATTTCCGAACATCACACGAGATCGCATTCTCGCCGGCTTAGCTTCGGGGAGAAGTTTCGGAAGTACACTGCATGATCTCGGTTTGAGTGACCGAGAAGCAAAAGACGCCGAGAAGCGGGCTCGCGAAGAGATCAAGCAGGCGAAAAAAACGAAGTAATCACGGCAAAAGTTCGGACTGCGGATTTCCGAATTGCAGCTGTAGCTACCCTGCTTGCGAGTCTGCAAACCGGGAATCCGCAGTCCGATCTCTCATTAAGCCTCATCGCATTCCCGCGACGCCTCAGTAGACCAAAATCGGAAACTCATGAACTCGGCTGGGTTTGATTACAACCCCGCACCGCGTTAATCTGCTCTCATACGAGGACCAACTCGTCGCACTTTCGGGAGAGATGAACCATGAGCGAAAACAGCCTAACGATTACAGATAACCGGACTGGAAAACAGTACCAGGTGTCAATTGAAAACGGGACCGTCAAAGCAATGGATCTTCGCCAGATTAAAGTGGGCGACGACGACTTTGGTCTAATGACTTATGACCCGGCTTTCATGAACACGGCATCTTGCAAGAGTCGCATTACATTCATCGACGGCGACAAGGGAATTCTGGAATACCGCGGCTATCCGATTGAGCAGCTCGCCGAAAAAAGTACGTATCTTGAGGTTGCTTATCTTCTACTGCACGGCGAATTACCCACCGTGTCACAGTTAGACGCCTGGACCAATAACATCACTTATCACACCTTTATTAACGAAAATATCAAGACAGTCATTGACGGATTTCATTACAACGCACACCCAATGGGTATGTTTGAAGCGATGCTTGGAGCGCTTTCAACTTTCTATCCTGATGCCAAAGATATCTTCAATGTTGAGTATCGTTGGAAACAGATTCACCGGTTGATCGCCAAGGTTCCAACGATCGCAGCCTTCGCTTTTCGTCACCGCATCGGAATGCAGTATTCATATCCCGATAACGATCTGAGTTACGAGGGTAACTTTCTGAACATGATGTTTAAGACGACCGAGTTGAGGTACAAGCCCAACCCGGTTCTCGAACGCGCGCTAACCATTCTTTACATTCTTCACGCCGATCACGAACAGAACTGCAGCACAAACGCGATGCGCAGCATTGGTAGCGCCCACACTGATCCGTTTTCGGCGTTAGCTGGTGCTGCTGCCGCGCTCTATGGCCCGCTGCATGGTGGTGCTAACGAGATGGTGCTGCGAATGCTGAAGGAAATCGGTTCCGTCGATAAAGTGCCTGATTACATCAAACGGGTGAAGGCTGGTGAGTTTCGGTTGATGGGTTTTGGACATCGCGTCTACAAGAACTACGATCCGCGCGCACGCATAATTAAACAGGTGGCCTATGAAGTGTTTGAAGTGACGGGGAAAGACCCGGTGCTGGATATCGCGTTGGAGTTGGAGCGAATTGCGTTGGAAGACGAATACTTTGTAAAGCGCCGGCTCTATCCAAACGTCGACTTCTACTCCGGGATCATCTACCAGGCAATGCGTTTTCCGGTCGACATGTTTCCTGTGATGTTTGCGATACCTCGCACCTCGGGTTGGCTAGCTCAGTGGGTTGAGTTATTAGAGGACGAGGATCAGAAGATCGCTCGACCGAGACAGGTTTATCTGGGTGCACGGACCAGGGACTATGTAGCGATCGAGGCGAGAGGCTAGGAGAGATTATTGGTCAGCTGTCATTTGACATTTATCATTTGGTGAGGAGGCGCTGTCTGTGCTGGATGCTTTTCAACTGATAAATGATAAATCTCAAATGACAACTGACCAATGATCTTTAATCCTTATTCAAGCATCCGCGCTGCAATCTCTTTCAAAATCTTCGCACAAACTGTTCCCGTTATGTGAAGCGGATCCATGCGTGGGTTGAACTCAACGATGTCTGCGCCTATAACCTTGGCCTTCAGTCGCTGAATGAGATCAATCGCCTGTCTTGTCGACAAACCGCCAGGCTCTCGGTGTGACACCCCAGGAGCAAACGCCGGATCAAGTCCATCAACGTCAAACGAGATGTAAACAGGCGTATCAAACTCCAGCTGAAGATCGTCTTTGAGGTCCCGCATCGGAATCACTTCGACACCAAACCGCTTGATCTGATCACGCTGATGCGCGGTTGTCGTCCTCACTCCAACCTGGACCAATCTCTTCACGAGTCGCTCTTCCATAATCCTCGCGAACGGACTTGCATGCGACAGTCGATTGCCCTGATAGCTGTCGTAGATATCTGGATGAGCATCAAAGTGCAGGATGCTCAGATGACGGTATTTTCTGGCAAAGGCCCGAACAATCGGATACGTAATTGAGTGATCGCCACCTAACGCTATCGGCGTGAGGCCGTCATTGAGCAACGTAATGACCGAGTTTTCTATTAACGAAAACATTTCGCCACTTGCCGGTATTTCCACGTCACCGGCGTCGAAGAAGACCGATTCCAGTTCAGTACCATTTTCACTGGTCAGGTTCCACGCCTCCGTGCGTAAGGCGGCGCGAATCTGTGGGGGAGCGTCGGATGCTCCTTTCATGTATGAGGAATTCTCATCGTATCGAAAACCAATTAGCGCTAGCTGAGCACGGTCTTCGATGCTTGTGGGAGCATCTGCCATTTAGGTTCCTTTGTAAGCGGACGTGATTTCTAAGCAGGGGTATCAAAGAAAAGGAAATTGGTGCACCCGGCAGGGCTCGAACCTGCGACCTTCTGATTCGAAGTCAGACGCTCTATCCAACTGAGCTACGAGTGCACGCGGGGAATGGTAAGCGCAGGGTGGGTGACTCGTAAAGTAGGGAAGAAGGTTTTTTGGTTTTTGTACTTTGAGCTTTGTATTTTGTTCTTTGTACTTCGTAGTTAACCCACCCGCTGCCGAGACTGTGTCAGAACTCCGAATTGAAAAAAGATAAACCACCAAGACACAAAGACACCAAAACACGAATTGGAGAAATACTTCAACAATCTAAGTTTGTGACTTCGTGTCTTGGTGACTTGGTGGTTAAAGTCTTTTGCAGTCCCAGTTTTGACACTGCCTCTTCCGCGGTTGGTACTAACGCTGCTTAGGACTTCGTGCATTGTGAGCTTGATGATCAATGAAATACAAATAAGGCACCAAGCTCAAATTCGAAATCCCAATTCCCAAATTCCGCTCTCATTGCCCCTGATAGTGCTTCCTCACGTACTTCACCAATTCTGTTATCTCTGCCGGCTTGAGTTTGTTTTTGAACGATGGCATTTGTTCCTCTCCGTTGGTGATCATCTTGGTGATTTGTTCGTCCGTGTGCTTTTTTGCATGGTCGGCCTTCAACGAAGGAACTTTGATTTGCTTGTTCTCAACCTTCACGAGTCCACCTTCACCCGTTTCCCCGTGGCACCCTTCGCAGTTCTTCTGATAATTGACTCGTGCCGCGGCAAATTCATCGACAGGTTTTGCCGGGGAAGCAGCGGTGGTTGGCGCAGCGTTATTAGTGGGTGGCACAGTTTCAGTGCATGAGATGATCACCAGGCTTAGTGCGATACAAGCCAAAGCGAGCGCGACAAGTTTCATGTAGTGTTCTCCAGTCTTTAGTTTCGACAGTTCTTCTTGCTGGCTTAAATTAACAAGACCCAGGGTTAGCAGACATCTTTTACTTCAACGTCACAACCCAATCCGCGATTTCTGTTTTCTCCTGTTCCGTTAACTTTGTAGCAAAGGATCGCATCGGGGGCTGTAGACCATACGCGGCAGGGTCATTTAGTAATCCGATGATGTCATCGCGCGTGCGACGGGGTTTTGACGCGACACCAATCAGTGGCGGAAATTTCAGCTTCGCTTGCGTTGCCCCTTCACCCCTTTCACCGTGGCACATCACACAAAACGTCGTATAAGCGCGAGGCGGAGGGTTACGACTGGTTTCGGCACTCATATTCAATGCGACCTGCCTAAAAGGTGCTCTCCGAAACGTATCTTCCTCTGCAGCTTGCTTTGCCAGTTGCTGTCGACTTCGCGGATCTCTTCGATCACTAAGATAAGAAGCTGTGGTCATTCCCAGGATCCAGACAGCTGCTACTCCGAGGATCAATGTGGCAATCAGTCGTTGCGGGTGGCTAGACAGGTTTTTCAACATCGCTCCATCGAGCCACGGAAGTGTCAATAGAACGAGCAGCGCCAGGCTTGGAATTACGACTCCTACAATCGACCCTAAACTTCCAGGAACATACTTGAGAGTTTGATACAACCAAAGAAACTGACCTCCGGGTCGCGGCAGATACTTAGCGGTTGCGTCTGAGATTGATGGGCCAAGCGGCGCGTGAAACTTTAGAGTCCATAACGCGAGTACCACGAACACAACTCCCGCAGCAATTGCGTTTCGGCTAAGTGCCTCCCAACCGGCATTTCCACCACTCTGCTTTGCCAGACGAACACCCACGATCAACAGAATTAAGAATGGTGTTACGAGTACGTGCAAGGCAAAGAATCGCGACAGCGTCAACGTCGAGATTTCACCGCCACCGAGTAACCACAATCTGGCCATGCGCCCAATGACTGGAAGTCCCCCCAACAATCCTTCAGCGACGCGTGTGCTGAAGAAAGCTCGTGCATCCCAGGGCAATGAATAACCAGTAGCACCGGCAGCCATCACCAGACCGAGCAGGATCACCGTCGCAATCCAATGCAGCTTCCGGTATTTGTAGGCCTCACAGAAGGCAAGGCGAAACACATGAAGAAGGACGAAGAAAGGAAGCCACTGTGAGCCGTAATGATGAAGAGAACGAATCCAGGATCCCGATGAAGTTGCCTTTTCAATGAAGGCTACAGTGGTGTAGGCATGATCGACTGAGGGTACATAGTAAAAACTCAGCAGCAAACCGCTGGCGAATTGAACAAACAAAAGCATCAGCACTACGCCGCTTGTAGTTGTGAGCCAACGCGAGAACCCTTTGTTACCATTCCTAACCGAATCGTTAAGGCTCACGCTAGTGAAATCACTCATGCTCGTTTGATTTGCTCTGCGCTGTTGTTTTCAAAGGCTTGATACAGCACCTGCAGCTTGCCATCTTCCACACGAGAAGGCAGTTGATCGAGACCACGGCGGGCAGGTCCACTAAGTCGAGAACCATCGGCCGCGAAGTAGCTCTCATGACACGGGCAGGAAAACTGATTACTATCTTTCTCCCACAACACCTCGCATCCTTCGTGCGGACAAATCGCCGATAAGACTTGATTGCCTCTGGCGGGCAATACATACACCTTTCGTTCTTCACTTGTAATTGCCCAGCCTGCGTAATGTTCTGTTTGGATCCGTTTAGGCACAGGTAAATTGCCCTGCAACTCTGACACGGGTGCGATGTCAGTCCAGTTTTCGCTCCCGGTTTGAGCTATCCGTGGTCGCAGGAAGCGAAAGCCGGCCGCTGCGATCGAGGTGAAGACCCCGCCAAAGATGCCAAAGGGAAATAGGAAGAGAAACCGACGTCGATTTTGCTTCGTTATCTGATCATTGGGCATGGGCCTGTCATTCTCTATACAAAGAAGGGGAGTGGCAAGTCACTGCAAGTCCTCATCTTCGGTCTTGCTACTTTCGGGTTCGAACCCGACCCCGGAGTCTCACTGGTTTATGAGACGTTTAGAGCCTTGTCTTTCTTCCCGAGTTGCAAACGGTAGACATACTGGGCAGAATAACTTTGCCTTCGCACAATCTTTCAAAGTCACATCGCTTTAAGTTAGAGGTAACAAAAAATGAGCAGCGACAAGGAACAGGCCCCCAATACCCGCGGTGCTCTTCGTCTTGCCCCTACTTGCTCAGAGGTAGAAGAACAGAAAGCCAAACTCCCACGACAGTTCGTCAACTTCACTTTTTATCATGCGCGACCAGAGTGGCGTTTGCTATCGACTGAGGACAAGCAACGTTGTCGCGAGGACTTCGTCAAAACTGTCGACGAGTTTCGCGGTTTGCTGTTGATGCACTCGTATTCAACGATCGGGCTGCGCACAAATGTCGATTTCATGATCTGGCGAATCGGACACGAACTCGATCCGATTCAGGAAATGACCGCTCGTCTGAATAAGACGGAGATGGCAAAGTACATCGAGCCGACTCAGTCGTTTCTTTCGATGACAAAACGTTCAATGTATATCGACAAGGATAATCCGGAGCACGCCGAAGATCGTCTGCACATCGTGCCCGGCAAATCCCAGTATCTTTTCGTGTATCCGTTTGTGAAAACACGCGAGTGGTATTCACGTCCGGCTGAGACGCGTCAGGAAATGATGGACGAGCACATTCGAATCGGCTCCAAGTATCGTTCAGTAAAACTTCACACGACGTATTCGTTTGGATTGGATGACCAGGAATTCGTTGTTGCATTTGAGACGGACTACCCGTCGGATTTCCTCGATCTTGTTCAGGAGCTTCGCGAGACCAAGGCTAGCTCGTTTACCTTACGAGATACCCCGATGTTTACGTGTCGTCAGCGCTCGCTCGCCGAGTGTCTTGAAGCTTTAGGTTAGCTCGTTAAGCCTGAGTGATATCTTCGCTCCGGCAGGAGCGACATGTTTATAGCTTGAAGTTAACAAAACTCCTCGCGGCTGCGCCGAAATCTTTATGAGTTCGACGGCTATAAACATCTCGCTCCCATCGGAGCTAAACCGTTTAAGAATAAGGTCCGACAGGAAGCAGCTTAGAGTTCGAATGCTGGCCCTTCTGCTCTTCACCCTCCTTGGACCTTCTCTTCCCGCTCAAACCAAACAAGGCGCTGAATATCTCTGGTACGAGGCCGAGAACATGCGCGGTTTTACCACCGGTCCGATTGGCGTCCCCTTGTTGAACCCGTCGTATCTGAACTATTCGAAAGACAAAGCTCCCGGTTGGGGAATCAATGGGCCAGGCGTCTCAGCGGAATGGACACAAGGCGGCGAAAGTGAATGGAATTCTGCTGCTGCTGCGGCCGACGAGACCAATGCAACTCTCTATCAGGATCTCGAGATCCCGCGCGCAGGCAAGTATGTACTTTGGATTCGCTATGCAGACTGGGCCAACAAGAACGAGAACTTTACCGTTCGCATAGCCCAAAACGGAACGCAGGTTTTTGAGCACGAGTTCGGAACGAAAGACATTATCGATCCTCATGATGAGGTCAGCATGTACTGGGGTTGGGCCTTTGTCTGGGACGGCGCTTCCGGGGATTTAAAAAAAGGTCCTGCACGAGTCTCGATAGAAATCGTTAAAGCTGCACAGGCAAGACGTCATGTCGATTGTTTTGTTTTGACGACTGACCCTGACTACAAACCGGCCGGTCGACAAAAACCAGACTTTGCAGCCGCTCGCTACCTTCGTACCTGGTCACGTTCCAACAAGCTACTCACTTCACTTCTTCAATCAGAAGCGAGCTCGACCGTTCCGCCGTTTTGGATGCGGCCTAAGCTTGCCGGACGTGACTTCCTGATGCCCTGGAACATTGCCAGGGAGTACTGGGATCAGCACGACAAGCCACCTGCCGAACGCGTACTTTTTCCTTTCAACGCCGAGCCCATCGATCAATTCGTCGCCAAATACAAAGGCACCAAAGATGTTCCCCTTTTTCAATCGAAGCTCGTGTGTCCGGTCATTCACATAAACAATCTTCCGGAATACTTGAAAGAAGGCTCAGCCTTTCTGGGGTATCTTCGTGAGACAAAAAGTCCGTTTGCGATTCTCATTAACTATGGCGGGGCGAAGTTTTCTGAAGCAGATGGAAAAGCTGCGTTTCAGTTGCTGACTGGAGAATTGAAGGACCAATTCCTCGGGTTCATTTCAGGTGAAAGCGTCGGCTACGTTTGGGAGCACGCACCTGAAGAACTAAAGATTTCGTCATCACAGTCACGCAGTCAATTACTCGAGGCGCATCGGCAGTTCTATACCAACGCGATAGCGCGAAAATGGCGGGAGACATTTCAAACTGATACCGGCGCGATGTGGGACAAGTTGATACCAGCGCAATCCACCTCCAGCACTTCATTCGCGCATGCTCTTACTCAATGGGGTGTGAAGTTAATTGGAATGGAGACTGCTGCAGTGATGCCGATGACAGGTATGCGTATCGCATTTACAAGAGGCGCTGCACGGCAATCTGGCGGAGACTTTCTTTACTATCACGCTCCTAACTTTGGTGATACGGCAACCACTTTTACGAAAGCACAGAATTTTGCCGGTCCTGACTTCTTCTATCACACTCGTTACGGTCCATCGATGGGTCCTTCGCTCTCCTGGTATCGCAAGAGCTACTTCCTTTATTACATGTCAGGCGCTTCGGCGATCTACCTCGAACAGGGTCAAGATCAGTTTTTTAAACCGGGCCCGGGAGAAAATCCACTACAGTTGAATCCACTGGGTAGAATCACAGATGAGTTTATGCAGTTTGCTGAAAAGCATCCTGACCGCGGCTCGCCCTACACGCCGATAGCTTTTCTTCTCGATCCGGCACACGGCTTCGAGATGACTGACTATCCACAATGGCCATTTGAAGTTTCGCAGATTGATCGAGGTGATCGAGCGCTGAGAGAGCTTTTCGGAGTCGCTTACTATCCCGGACTTGTTGTCGAAGGTGAACCTGCGATTGCCGACCGGCAACCGTTTGTCTCGAGTGTTTTTGGTGATGTGTTTGATGTGTTAACAGCGACTAGCGACGAAAAGGTCAATGCAGATTCCTCTCGTTATCTACTGTCATCGTACCGGGCCGTCGTTGTTGGTGGTCGCATCGAGTGGTCTCCAGAGTGGACTCAGAAATTGACCGACTATGTTCGACGTGGAGGGACGGTCGTCATCAACGCCGCTCAGGTTAAAGGCATACCCGAATCACTTTTCGGGATTCACCTGACCAATGAAACTGCTGAAGCCGACGCCGCACGATGTCTTTCGCCGGGGGACGAAAGCCAGGACCTGGCGGGGCAACTCTTTCGTTACGAGAAGGTGGAGCTGAAAGGGGCCAGCCTCTTGGTTACGACGAACTCAGGCGATCCTCTCGTCACCATCAATAAAGTTGGAAAGGGAAGCGTCATCTTCGCAGCGGTGCCGGATCTGCTGGGCGAGGACGAACGAATGGTTCCGTTTGCTGCTCACACCTTAGCGCACGTGTTTAGCGATGCGTCTCCGGTCTCTGTGCGCGGTGATGTGGAGTATTTGATCAATCGGAACACTTCTGGTTATGTGGTTACGCTGCTGAACAACAACGGGGTGTTCAAGCCGCAGCAAGGAATGGCTACAGTTGATCGCAGCGCTTATGTAACGGTAAACATCACGCTGCGTGGGCAACAGATTCAAAGCGCCACAGATTGGATGGGGGACAAGCAACTACCGTTGAGTGGTGACGGGTTGAGTGTTCAGGTCGCACCGGGGGGCATTTCTGTGATCGAGTTAAAAATAAAGTGACTGCGCCTTACGGTGATACTCTGATAGTCACCCACACGCG
>DATEXA010000012.1:0-5661 GCA_035257465.1 Pyrinomonadaceae bacterium
GATCTCATTGTGGACTTCGATGGGCATCCAATTCAGGGTATCGACGATCTGCATAAGTTATTGACCGACGAACGGATCGGACAAAAGACACCGATCACAGTCATTCGCGGCACTCAAAAGCTCACGCTGGAGATCACTCCCCGCGAATCACCGGGCAGTTAAGTACCTGCTGGAAACGCCGAAGGTGTTGGACAAGTCCAGCCCAGGGTTGCGCTTTGGCAACCCTGGGCTAAACCCACGCTGACGTTTGGTCGCAACCCTGAAAGGGTTGCGGACTTTTCGTGATTCGAGCCGAGCGACGCAACCCTTTCAGGGTTGCTCCTTTCAATCTTAGAAATCTCTTTCCCCAGGGTTGTCAAAGCGCAACACTGGCTGGAATTGGCGAACACCTACGGTGGTTCAACTCCAAAGAATTGTCTAACTCTAACGCGCCGGATTTTTCTACAAAACTTCGCGGTTCATAATCAGCAACACAAATGAGTTTTTGAATCGCTCGTTTCGGATCAGAGCGCCCAACTTCTCCGCCTCACTCACATTCACCTTCAACAGTTGTCGGTTCTCTGCACGCACCCTTGTTGGAACAGTAACTGCATCTTCAAGAAACCAGGCTTTGTCTCCCCCTCAAATGCGATTTATACGCATTCAAAAAATTGTTCGACATCACTGCAAAGATTCCACTCAGCAGCCCAGCCCGATGTGTTCGTTTGGAGTCATGACGAATAAGTGATGCTCGCACCAGGCAACAGTTAACACGAGACCAAAAGACACTCGGAGGTGTTATGAGAGACCGTGCAACAACAAGTCTGATGAAGCTACTATTCGCAACCTTTGTCGCGCTCACTCTTCTCACGATCACTGCCTATGCTCAATCAGGTGGCTCAAACGTTCGGGGTACCGTTAAAGATCCGCAAGGCAATGTAATCGCCGGCGCGACGGTGAACCTTACGAATCCGGAGAAGAACTTCGGCCGTACACAGACGACAAACCAGGAAGGTGTCTATCTTTTCACTGCTATTCCGCCCGGCACTTATAAACTCGAAGTCGAAGCTGCCGGCTTTAAGACGGCATCGGCCTCAGGTCTCGTGGCATTGGTGGACACGCCAACAGTTCGCGATGTCCAACTCGAAATCGGCGCAGTCTCTGAAACAGTCGACATTACTTCGGGCGCCGAAGCAGCGGTCAACACGAGCGATGCGAGCCTGGGAAATTCCTTCGAGCGGAAGCGCATTGTCGACTTGCCGTTAAATGCAAACAACGTAGTCGGTCTGTTGTCACTCCAACCGGGCGTGAGTCGCAGCGGTTATGTAAACGGCGGGCGTGCTGACCAATCAAACATCACGCTTGACGGTGTTGACGTTAATGAGCAGCAGGATGGTCTCGACGTTATTACCGACGAAGCCTTCGCGAGTGTCTTACGTGTCACTCGTGATTCGTTGCAGGAGTTCCGCGTGACCACCACCAACCCAAATGCAGAGCAGGGGCGTTCATCGGGTGCCCAGGTTTCTCTGGTAACTCGCTCAGGATCAAATCAGTGGCATGGTGGCTTTTTTGAAACACACCGCAACACTGTTACCAACGCCAACGATTTCTTCAACAACGCGGCCAGTGTTCCACGCCCACAACTGCTCAGAAATATCTTTGGCGGTAACGTCGGTGGGCCAGTCAAGAAAGATCGAGCGTTCTTCTTTTTCACTTATGAAGGTTTTCGTGAAGCAACAGCAACTTCCGTGGTTCGCGAAGTTCCACTGCCGACATTGGGCCAGGGATTGGTCCGTTATCGAACGGAGAGCGGCGACAGCGACCCGGGTTGTCCTGCAGGAACTCCCGCAGGAGTAAGCTGTTTGACCCCTGCAGAAATCAACGCCTCTTACATTGCTGCCAATGGATCGACTCCCGGCATTAATCCAGCTGGACTAGCGGTCCTTGCGGAAGCTGCAAGGCGTTATCCGGCGAACGACACGACGGTTGGCGATCAGCTCAACACCAGCGGCTTTCGTTTCAACGCTCGTACGCCGACCAACCTGGACACCTTCATCGGTCGAATGGATTTCAATCTCACCAACCGGCAGACGCTGTTCGTGCGTGGAAATTATCAGAACGACACGATTACTCGTGCCGTGTACTTCAGTCCGGACTGCAGTACTCCAGGCGATAACATTCAATGTTTACCTGATACGCCTCCGCTCACGACCTGGAACCATCCAAAAGGTCTGGCGTTTGGTCACATCTGGACTGCAACCAGTGCAATCGTCAATCGATTCAACTACGGTCTGACCCGTGCGTCGTTTACCCAGGCTGGCGACTCGAATGACAATCGCGTCAACTTCCGTTTTATCTTTTCGCCCAACTCGTTCCACCGCACATTGAGTCGCACGACTCCGGTGCACAATTTTGTCGACGACGTTTCGTGGGTTCGCGGTAACCACAGTTACGGCTTTGGCGGCAACATCCGTCTCATTCAAAACAACCGAATCTCACAAACTCCTTCTTTCGATCAGGCGATCGTTAATCCGTCGTTCTATAACGCGTCCGGAGCTGTCGTCACGGATCCGTTTTCCGACTTCGCGAGTCGGAACGACCTGCGCGATGCCCTCACTTCGGTCATAGGTCGCTATTCGGAGTACAGCGCGAATCTCGTTTATGACGCTGGTGGGCAGCTACAGCCGGTAGGAACACCAAGTGATCGTTCGTTTGCAACTCAGGAATACGAAGGGTATGTGCAGGACTCATGGCGCATGCGTCCGAATCTGACGATCAACTATGGAGTGCGTTGGTCAACCTCAACTCCAGTCTACGAGAAAAATGGGTTACAGGTGGTTCCGAACGTGAACCTGACCGATTACTTCAACCAACGCGTTGCGAGTGCAAATAACGGTGTTCCATTTACTGACTCGATCAGCTTCATTCTCGGAGGCAAGGTCAACAACGCTCCGGGTTACTACAAGCAGGACTGGAACAACTTCGCGCCGTCAGTTTCAGTTGCCTGGTCACCCGACTTTGGCAATAACTGGTTTGGTAAAGTCTTCGGGCGGGACAACAAAAGCGTAGTACGCGGTGGTTTCCGAATGTCCTACGATCGAATTGGAAGCCAACTCGCCGTCAACTTCGATCTCAACAACCTTGCGGGCTTCACCTCAGCTCAAAACATCAACGCTAACACCTTCGACGTAGTGGCCGGTCAACTGGGTCCACTCTTCACAGGGTTCAATCCTGACATTCGCAGTTTGCCCTTCCCGGGTGCTAGTGGACCGATTCCGACGAACTTGAGTTTTCCACTCACGGTACCTGCTGACGAAGACCAGCGGATCGAGACATCTCTCGATGCGGGAATCACGACGCCCTACAACTACAGCGTCAACTTGTCATACGGTCGTGAACTCGGTCGAGGCTTGTCGTTCGAAGCGAGTTATGTCGGTCGCTTCGCTCGAAAACTTCTGGCGTCCCGCGACATCATGCAACTAAATAACATCCGTGATCCCCAGTCAGGGATGACTTACTACGAAGCCGTCAACAAGCTGGTGGATTACAGGAATCAAGACCGGGCCATCAACTCGGTCCAGTCAATTCCCTTCTTCGAAAACCTCTTTCCCAACATGCCGGCCTGGTGGGGCGATTCTTCGCTAAGCGCAACTCAGGCGGCGTACGCCTTTGTGGCGCCGGCCAGCGTCGGTGGAGGGGACACCGTGGACTACACATTCCTGCAACTGCTTTGGGACGATAGCCCAAACTGCACGACGTGTCCTTTTGGTGGTGGTCCGGCCAAGATCAACAACATGTTCTATCAACCACAGTTCGGCGCTTTGTCGGCGTTCTCAACCGTGGCGAGATCGAATTACAACTCGTTGCAGCTGAGCCTTCGTCAACGATTGCGTCAGGATGTGACGTTCGACTTTAACTACACCTACGGTCATTCCCTGGATAATGCTTCTGGCTTGCAGTCCTCGACCAGTTACGGAACCGCGTTCATCGTCAACGCCTTGTTCCCGAACCAGAACTATGCAACTTCAGATTTCGACTCTCGACACATCATTAATGCGAATTGGGTTGCTGGATTGCCCGTTGGACGTGGCAAGAAGTTTCTGAACAACTCGCACGGAATTGTTGACGGGATTCTTGGCGGCTGGCAGTTAACCGGGATCTTCCGTTGGAACAGTGGACTCCCAATTCTAAGTCCTAATGATTGCTGTGTATGGGCAACGAACTGGAACGTGCAGTCGTTTGGTGTTCGCGCTCAACCGTTGGTGAGTTCACCATCGAAGGTTGGGACTCCAAACATCTTCAGCGACCCGCAGGCGGCATACCAGAGTTTTCGCAATGCACGTCCGGGTGAAGTTGGTGACCGCAACATCCTCCGAGCTCCGAGTTACATTTCGCTTGATAGCGGTCTGTACAAAACCTTCAATCTACCCTGGGAAGGTCAGACTCTGCAGTTTCGTTGGGAAGTATTCAACGTTACAAATACGCAAAAGTTTGAAGGGCTAACGATTGCCGACCTTGGTTTGGGCGAAGATCCGTATAAGGGAGGTAGCCCCAACTCTGACTTTGGCAGGTTTACCTCAACTCAGACACCCTTGAATGAAACAAAGGCAGGACGGGTAATGCAGTTTGCTTTGCGTTATCAGTTCTGAAGTGGGATTCAATAGTCGGGGCAGTAGCCCGACTGTAAAGGAGGGCTCTCAGCACATGCTAAGACCCAGAGCCCTCCTTAACAGTCGGGCTACTGCCTTGATCTGACTTAATCGTCAGCGCGGACCCTATCAAACGGCGTCCTGCCTTGTTCATCAAAAGCAGTTGGCGGGACGTTATTCTTGAGGCCTAAACGAATGTTGGAATTTGGATTGAATACTTTTGATCCTGCTTGCCTGGCGTAGACGAGGAGTATTCCAAGTCCGCCGATCATCATCATCACATCGCCAACACGATTGACATGCATTTCGGGAACAAGAGTTCGAAGCAGTAAGCCCATTGTGAGACAGAACATAAACACGCTGTTCAGGATCCAAACCAGGACTGTACTGCCCGAACCAATTCTTATGCATTCCTTTCGGATTCGTTCAACGTCTCCGAATCGGGCCTCGGCCCTGGCGCGCGATTCAGTAGGCGACAAACCTCTATGCTCGTAATCGAGCGCCTGCATGTCGATATGAAAACGAAGCTCCTGGTCTACTTCAGTTTCGATGGAGGGTTTGTCAACTCGTTTGCGAATGTGATTCAGGATATTTCTCACGACACACCTCTCATGTTGCGTCCAGGACTCTGACCATTGCTCGAGATACACGCTCCCAATTCTCGGATTGAGTTGCGAGTTGCTTCCGACCCGCCTTTGTGAGTTTGTAAAACTTGGCGCGCCGGTTGTTCTCGGATACTCCCCACTCAGAACTAATCCAGCCACGCTCTTCCATGCGATAAAGCGCTGGATAGAGTGAACCGTCTTCCACCTTTAATAAATCGTCAACTGCCTGATGAATCTGTTGTGCGATGCCATAGCCGTGCAGGGACTTGCGCGAGAGAGTCTTCAGAATCAGAAGTTCGAGCGTGCCCTGCATTAGATCTGTGCGATTAGGTCTCATTGGCTTCCCCTAGATTATCTGGGGAAGAGGCTAACGCTGCGTCCCTGGAGTGTCAAGGGAAAGGGAATTGGGGATTTCGAATTTCGGATTG
>DATEXA010000013.1:0-5604 GCA_035257465.1 Pyrinomonadaceae bacterium
AGACGAGGGGGGTGCGCCTGGACGTCCAACGTTGAAGCGTCGACAACCAACTCCCGACGATTCGACAACGACAACAACTGACGGCGATCAAAAACCAGCTGAGCAACAGCAGGGTCCGCCGAAGTTAAAGAGGAATGACGGCGGCACCACAACCACGACTAAGCCACCGGACAAGCCGTAACTTCCGTAACGTCATTTGAAACGCTAAGGCTCTTTGGCGTCGGTGCCAAAGAGCCTTTTGCATGAATCGAATCACGCTAAGTCAAAAGTATCTGTAGATTTGCGAAGCAATTCGCCTCAGCTTGACATTAATTTGGGCCTTTTTGTATTCTAGCCGTTCGCGTTTTACTCGCTGAAAACAGAGATAGTTAACTATGTCGACATACTTCCCCAGCGGCAAAGAGCTCGCTGGAAGACGAAAATGGTACGTGGTAGACGCAGCCGGCCAAACGGTCGGACATCTGGCGTCTGAGGTTGCTTCAATACTTACAGGTAAGCGGAGCCCCCAATGGACTCCGTTTTTGGACACAGGCGATCACGTAGTTGTGATTAACGCTCGTAAGGCTGTATTGAAGGGGAACAAAGTTGAGCAGAAGGTTTATCGCCACCACACGCTTTATCCAGGTGGACTGCGACAAACCACTGCCCGCGAGATGATTGCCAAGCGGCCAGAACGGGTTATTGAGCTAGCCATAAAAGGTATGCTTCCGAAGAATAAACTCGGTAAGGCAATGGCAAAGAAGCTTAAGGTTTACGCCGACGCCGATCATCCGCACTCAGCCCAGCGCCCGCAAGTCTACAACCTCACTTAGAATTCATAACCGCACTAAGAAATAAGGAAGATAACTGTGGCAGATATTCAGTACTATGGAACCGGGCGGCGCAAAACGTCTACCGCCCGAGTTTACTTGCGGCCAGGCTCAGGTGAGGTCCAGGTCAATCGAAAGCCGTTTGATCGTTATTTCCCAAACGAAACCTTGCGCATGATTATTCGTCAGCCGTTACAGTTGACCGAAACTGCGGGTAAGTTTGACTTGATCGTCAACGTAAAGGGCGGAGGTCCTGCCGGACAGGCTGGTGCAATTCGTCACGGGATCACTCGAGCGCTGATGGAATTCAATGCTGATTTGCGACCTGCCTTGAAGCATGCCGGTCTGGTGACCCGCGACCCAAGAATTAAGGAACGAAAGAAGTACGGACAAAAGGGCGCGCGGAAACGTTTCCAATTCTCGAAACGATAAGAGTTTCGGAATTGCGAATTTGAAATGACGATTGTCTAATTTCGAAATCCGAAATTCGCATTTCGAAATTATCTTAATCCATTGTCGCAGCACGATTGGTTGCTTACGCTAAGAGAGTCGAGAGGCTGCGGCGAGTACATTAAACCAATTAGCAGAAGGAGAATTTAGTTTGGTTTCGGTAACCATGAAAGAATTGCTGGAGGCCGGTGTTCACTTCGGTCACCAGGTCAGACGCTGGAATCCCAAGATGAAGGAATTCATCTTCGGCGAGCGCAATGGAATTTACATCATCGATCTGCAGAAAACGCAGCGAATGTTTCGTGAGGCAATTGCCTTTGTAACTAACCTGATCGCTGAAGACAAGGGCAAGACGGTTCTTTTTGTCGGAACTAAACGGCAGGCTCAGGATGCGATCCGTGAAGAATCAGAGAAATGCGGTCAGTACTATGTTAATCAAAGGTGGTTGGGTGGTCTGCTGACCAATTTCCAGACGGTTCAGAAGTCCATCAAACGCCTCAAAGATCTCGAAGCAATGCAAACGGACGGTCGCTACGAGAAGCTGACGAAGAAAGAACGCATCAAACTCGATCGTGAGCGCGACAGTCTGAACAAGAACCTTTCGGGTATTAAGTCGATGACTCGCCTTCCCGATGCAATCTTTATCATCGACGTAAAGAAAGAAGAGATTGCCGTCGCCGAAGCAAATCGCCTCGGCATTCCCATCGTAGCCGTCGTCGACACCAATTGCTCACCTGAAGGAATCGATTACGTCATACCTGGAAACGATGACGCGCTTCGTGCTGTGCGACTGTTCGCTTCAAGGATCTCAGACGCAATCGTTGAAGGTAACCAGATTGCAACTGAGGGTGGCCTTGCTGCCCAAGCCGGTGATACTTCTGGAGAAGCGACTGCGATGTCAGAAGGAGGGAGTTCTGAACTCTCTGCTTCGGAAGATACCGAATCGGTGGATAACGATGGCGCGCAACCCGAGACGACTTCAGAGATAGCCGAAAGCACCGAAACTGGAGCAGCGCCTGATGAAAGCGCTGAGTCAGTCGTAGCCGCCAGCTAAGCGATATTCTTCCACTTCGGCGAGCGCAGCTTAGCGGATCATCCGCCGGGCTGCGTTTTTCATTGAAATTGAATTCAGGCAGAACATCGATCTGCCTACTAACACAGATTCGGAGAGATTAGGGAATTATGGCGGAAATAACTGCAACTGCCGTGAAGCAGCTTAGAGAGAAAACCGGAGCCGGCATGATGGAGTGCAAGAACGCGCTTGTTGAGGCAGCCGGGAATGAGGATAAAGCGGTTGACATCCTACGCGAGCGCGGCTTGGCTTCGGCTAAGAAGCGCGAAGGTCGTATCGCGGCCGAAGGAATTGTTGGTTCCTATATTCACATGGGTGGTAAGGTCGGAGTCCTCGTGGAAATGAACTGCGAAACAGACTTCGTTGCACGTGGCGACGAATTCCAACAACTCGTCAAGGACATCGCTATGCACATCGCAGCGGCAGAACCACGCTTTGTATCGCGTGATGAAGTTCCGGCGAGTGTTCTCGACAAGGAACGCGAGATTGCCAAAGCACAGGCGAAAAACGATCCGAAGAACGCTAACAAGCCCGACCAGGTGATCGACAAGATCGTTGAGGGTCGACTTAATAAGTTCTACGAAGAGAGCGTCCTGGTTGACCAGCCGTTCGTTAAGGATTCTTCGAAAACTGTCGGCGAATTGGTTACAGAGAAAACTGCCAAGACCGGCGAGCGCATAACTGTGCGACGTTTCACTCGCTACAAAATGGGTGAAGGCCTGGAACGCCGTGGCGAAGATTTCGGTAACGAAGTCGCATCTCTGCTGAGCTAATTCACTCGAACTCAGTTCATGACCGATTCGAATAACAAGACTGACTCCAGGTCCCTGTCTTACGCCCGGGTTCTTTTAAAGATCTCGGGTGAGGCCTTGATGGGCGAGCAGAACTACGGAATTGACGTCAACGTCGCTCGTAGTGTTGCTGAAGAGCTCAAGGCCGTTCATGACATGGGCGTTCAGGTTGCCGTCGTTGTCGGCGGCGGAAATATCTTTCGAGGAGTCTCTAAGAGTGCCGGCAACATGGATCGTTCGTCCGCTGACTACATCGGTATGCTGGCAACGGTGATGAATGCTGTCGTACTTCAGGATGCCCTGGAAAAGATTCACGTCGACACCCGAGTGTTGTCGGCGGTGGACATTCCACAACTGGCCGAGTCGTTTATCCGACGTCGTGCAGTTCGGCATCTCGAAAAAGGTCGGGTTGTTATATTCGCAGCTGGAACCGGTAATCCTTATTTCACTACGGACTCGGCTGCTGCGTTGCGAGCTCTCGAGATCAAGGCCGACATCATTCTTAAGGCTACAAAGGTCGACGGTGTTTACTCGGCGGATCCCATGGCAGACTCAACAGCGCAACGCTTCAATGAGATTACTTATCAACAAGTGCTGGAAAAACAGTTGAAGGTGATGGATGCATCAGCCATCTCGCTGTGCATGGATAACAACTTACCAATTGTTGTTTTCAACATGCGAGAACCAGGCAACATCAAAAGAGTTGTCCTCGGTGAAACTGGAGTAGGCACGAGAGTATGGCTCGGAAGGTAGAATTTCGAGACTCCGAATACACGGAGCAAATCCTGGAAAAGATGATTAGCGGAGTGAAAGGCGATGAGCGACAAAGACGTTTTAAAAGAAACGCGACCGAGGATGGAAACAGTGATCGAAGACTTCAAGCGCAAACTGGCAACTGTCCGCACAGGACGAGCCGCTGTTAGCTTGTTGGATACAGTCCTGGTCGATTATTACGGCACCCTGACGCCGCTCAGCCAGTTGGCTTCGGTTCACGCTCCCGAACCACAAATGCTAACTGTCCAGCCCTGGGATCAGTCGCAAATTACCGCAGTTGAAAAAGCAATTCGTACTGCGGATCTCGGTCTCAATCCTTCCAACGACGGCAAACTCGTGCGCATTCCAATTCCACCACTTACCGAAGAGCGACGGAAACAACTGGCGAAACAAGTGCACGATATCGCCGAGGATCATCGAACAGCGATAAGAAACGTGCGCCGGGACAGCAATGAAAAGCTGAAGAAGATGCTCAAAGACAAACTAATTTCAGAAGACGCTGAACGCGATGGTTTAGACGAGATACAGAAACTCACAAACACTTTCATCACCAAGATCGACGAGCTTTCGAAAACCAAAGAGATCGAGATCACGAGCGTCTAATCATTACTTCATTACAAATTAAAAGAGGCTGCCGAGATGGCAGCCTCTTTTTCTTTATATGATCAAACGGACTAATGAGGAATTACAAAAGCATCCTCGGCCAGTGTCTGGTTCAGCTTCACTTCTTTGACACTATATTCCGCAAAGAATGCTCCCTGAGGCATCTCAAATCGCTGTGAGAAACTATACGGCACAAGCACCCCTTCCGTTTCCTTGAACTTATTGTTTTCAGTTCCAAAGGTGTAACCCTGGTAATACATCAGGAAACTCATTACGCGGCCGTTCGTCGAATCGATGTAAAAGTCTGTTGTGTAACCTTCAGGATCTTCAATGCGAAAACCACGTTGCTTCTTTTTGTCGGCGATCGCTGAAAGTTTATAGCCTGGTTGATCGTAACGTCGAAGTGATCCCATCCCGAATTTCGTAAGCGGTGGTACTTCAACCCCCGGCATCGAACTATATGAGTTCTGACCATCGTAGATCTGTTTGAACACGACTGCAGGCCGCGCATCAATTTCCATTCGCAGCTTGTCGCCTGCGGTAACGATCGAAAATGATCCCGGGATCGATTGAATACTGTTCGGCGCGTACAGTTGGACCGAACCGCGCAGGATCATGTTCTGAACGTTGCGAAACTTCTCTCCGCCCTGGGCCAGGAATGCAGCCTTTGCTAGTTCAGCAGGTGTGCTTGTTGCGCTAATTACAATGGCTGGAGGTGCCGAAGTTGTTGTGGCCGCCGCGCCATTTGTATTCTTGGTTGCGGACTCCTGGGCGCTCCCATTGATGGCAACCAGGCATGTAAAAGCACTAGCTAACATTAAAGTCTTTCTCATTGCAGTATTTCCTTTACTCGGGATCAGAAATTCAATCGCACCTGGGCATAAATTCGACGATTGCCGGCGCCGTTACTTCCACCTGCCGCGCCGCCCAAACCACCAAAGGTTCCGGCTAGCCCAAGTGACTGACCAAAATTCGGTGACAACAAATTGCCAACCGGTGGCGCGAGGTTCACATGGTTCAGCAGGTTCTGGAAGTTAAGTGACATATTAACGGTAAATCTCTTTTCACTCGGCGCACCGCCGCCGCCCTGTGGAGCGGCACCCAC
>DATEXA010000014.1:0-5821 GCA_035257465.1 Pyrinomonadaceae bacterium
CCGACTGCATCGAGCCGAGAGGCCAGGCGAAGCGCCGTTGGCAAGGTTGTCACTGTTTAGAAGAATCCTCCCGAATGTTTACGTGGGGAAACGGGATTATAGCGGGCGAAGTTTGGTCAGTCCAACGAGTGATTTCCGATTGCCAATTGCCGATTGCCGATTCTAAAAACCAAATTTGAAAGTTGGCAGCGCGACCTTCGGAACAATCGGCAATCGCCAATTGGAAATCGGCAATGCACTTCACCCTATACTTTTAAGACAAAGTTTCAACTCAGCCAGCCTAAGTGTAAGTATTGACACGTCAAAGTCGCCCGAGTAACATGACGAGCGTCGTCAGTTGCTGGCAAGATCACCGACAGTCTGCCAAAAACTTTCCCAGTATTCGAAAGCCAGCTCAAACTTCCCGGCAAGTCCTTAAGATAATGAGCCGTCCTGCTGTAGCCATCCCCGAAAAACTCTTCTTTAAGATCGGCGAAGTATGCGAACTTGCCGGTGTGCAGGCGCACGTGCTGCGTTACTGGGAATCTGAATTTTCAATGCTCGCTCCGCAAAAGAATCGTGCCGGCCAACGTGTCTACCGAAAGCGCGACGTCGAGATGGCTTTAAGAATTAAGGAACTACTCTACGAGGATCAGTACACAATCGCAGGAGCCAAGAAAAGGCTCACTAACGATCTTCGTGGGGGTGGCGGCAAACTCAAGGTGGTCGGTTCTGAAGAGGAGACAAGCGAAGCAATAACCCAACAACTGGATTTGTCGGCGAATGACGGCTTCGGCCAGACGACAGGTTTTGCGCGTTCTGCAGTTGTGCAAAGAACCGCGGAAGAGCGCCAGGGGTTGAAGCAGCTGGCAGCGGAACTCCGCGAGTTGCTTAGCCTCCTCGAAAAAGAGAATCAGAACAAATCCAAATAGATTTGTGCGTGTCGTTTGACAATTGTTCTTTGGCAGGATACTAAGTCAGGGAGACGGGACGTGGCGCAGCCTGGTAGCGCGCACGCTTGGGGTGCGTGAGGTCGCGAGTTCGAATCTCGCCGTCCCGACCAGTTCCAGGGCCAGGTCTTTGGTTTTGTGTAAAGGCCAAAGACCGTAGGCCAAAGACCTCGATTTGAAATCATTCACCTTCCGACCCGTCAACTAAATCAGCGATCACAATTTGAGAACTGAGTGTTTTATGTATCGGACACTTGTGTGAGATCTCCTGCAGGCGCGCAACTTGTTCTTCAGTCAAATCACCTTTGAAGCTCACTGATCGTTCGATTCGGTGTACATACCCTTCAACGTTCTGGTCACAGTCCTGACAATCCTTCGCGTGGATTCGATTCTGACGCAAGCGAACAGTCACTTGTTCGAGGGGCCACTGTTTACGCCGAGCGTAGAGCGTGACAGTCATTGAGATACAACTGCCGAGGGCGGCGAGTATAAGCGTGTAAGGATTTGGTCCGGCGTCTTCACCACCTACTTCGAGCGGTTCATCAGTAACAAATGTGTGGCCGGATCCATACCGAACTTCGTTTTGGAGATTTTGTTTTGAGGTCACGACGACATCGCTCATTGTGATATTCCTCTGTTCAGTGTGTATTCCTCTGCGCATCCTCTGCGTTCTCGGCGTCTCGCGGTAAGAGTATGCCTGACGATCCACCGCAGAGGCGCAGAGTTCGCAGAGGTGACGCAGAGAAAACCGAAATCAAGAGTCTCCTTCGCTTACCAAGTATGTCACGCTTGCAGTGATAACAGTGCGCCGCTAAACTCAACCGCGTTCCAACCAAATACAGATTCCGTAATTCCAAATCAATGCGGATCATTCTGAGGTCTAATACATGAAGATTCATGAGTATCAGGGAAAAGAACTGCTGAAGAAGTTTGGCGTGGCAGTTCCACGCGGCATTGTTGCGCGAACTCCGGATGAGGCGGAACGCGCCGCGAAGGAATTAGGCACCGACGTAGTCGTGGTGAAGGCGCAGATTCATGCGGGCGGGCGCGGAAAAGGCGGAGGCGTAAAATTAGCTAAGAGTCCTGACGAAGCGAAAACAATCGCGAAGCAAATGTTGGGAATGAAGCTAGTAACACATCAAACCGGTCCCGAGGGCAGGGAAGTTCGCGTTCTGCTTATCGAAGAAGGCTTGCCCATTGATAGGGAATTCTATCTGGGAATAGTTTTGGATCGCGCATCGGGAAGACCGGTATTCATGGCTTCATCCGCGGGTGGAATGGATATCGAGGAAGTTGCTGCGAACACTCCGGAAAAGATCATGAAAGAGACGATCGATCCCGCTGTCGGTTTCCGATCTTTTCAAGCAAGAAAGCTTGCGTTTGGGTTGGGAATCCCCGGCGATTTGATCGGACAGGCAGTCAAGTTCATGCAGGCTTTGTACGCCGCGAATGAACAGATGGACGCATCGTTGGTTGAAATCAATCCGTTTCTGTTAACCAAAGACAATCGTCTGATCGCCCTGGATGCCAAGATCAATTTCGACGACAACGCTCTCTTTCGTCACAAGGAGTTCATGGAACTCCGCGACCTGAACGAAGAAGAGCCTCTCGAGATTGAAGCGTCGAAGTTTGATCTCAACTACATAAAGCTCGACGGCAACATCGCCTGCATGGTGAACGGCGCCGGTCTCGCAATGGCGACGATGGACATCATCAAGCTCGCCGGCGGGGAACCGGCGAACTTTCTTGATGTCGGCGGCGGTGCTTCACAGGAGCGGGTCGAGGCAGCATTCCGAATATTGTTAGCGGATGAGAATGTGAAGGCCGTGCTGATCAATATCTTTGGCGGCATCGTTCGTTGCGACATGGTGGCAAGAGGTGTTGTTGAAGCCGCGAAGAACCTGGGTATAAAGGTTCCGGTTGTTGTTCGCCTGGAAGGTACTAATGTCGAGGAAGGTCAGCGTGTGATTCGCGAGTCGGGACTGAACTTCACAGTCGCCAACGGAATGCAGGACGCGGCAGAGAAGGTGGTGGCATCAGCGGCGTAGTGGGAAAGGGCAGACGGCGGGACGGGAGACGGGGTGACGAGGCGACAGGGTGACGGGGAGATAAGTGAAGAGTTCTGAAGAATTCGAGCAACTGGATAATTCTGAAGCACAGGGCACTTCGTCGCCCCATCTCCCCGTCCCCGCGTCCCCCCATCGCCCCGTCTCCAAATCGCTCTTCATCTGGCTTGCACGCATCAGTCGCTTCCTCCTGGCGGCACTGTTCCTGTTTACTGCTGTGGCAAAGTTGGCGATCGTGAAGAGCTTCGCGCAAAACATGGCTCAGCTCTTAAGCGCTTCGGGGTTCAATTACGAGCGATGGTCGTGGCCAGCCACTGTCGCCGTGATCACAATTGAGATTGCTGTTGCCATCTTGTTGTTGTGGCCACGCACAATTCGTATTGGGGCGTTCTTTGCGGGACTCTTGTTGCTGACGTTTGCAGGTTACGCGCTGTATTACGTCTACGTTCTCAAAGGTGAGCCACTCGAGTGTGGATGCTTTGGTGGAATCATCGCGAGTCAGCTTGGCGTCACCACTGCACTGCGTAATCTTGCGTTGATCATTCCAGCAGTGTTCGTCTGGTTTGGATATGGGCGCAGAGCGCGTAGTCCTGAACCCGTGCCGACTCTCGCATAAGAAGGAGTAGTTTTTGGCAACAATTTCTTTTTGGGGCGGCGTCGGCACTGTCACAGGCTCAAAGTATTTGGTTGAGACTGAAAGAGCCAAAGTCCTGGTCGACTGCGGATTGTTTCAAGGACTGAAAGAACTCCGCGAGCGAAACTGGCGCGAACCACCATTTGATCCGAGGTCGCTCGATGCAATCCTGATCACTCACGCGCATATCGACCATACAGGCTATTTGCCACGACTGGTCCGTCAAGGCTTTCATGGCCCAATTTACTGCTCACGTGGAACGGCGGACTTGCTGAAAATTCTGCTTCCCGATGCAGGACGACTGCAGGAAGAAGACGCTGACTATAAGAATCGTCACAAGCTCACGAAGCATGAACCGGCGCTACCGCTCTACACAGAAAAGGACGCGGACGCTAGTCTGGAGTTGATTAGACCGGTCTCGAATCTTGGCGAGCGCTTTCAAGTAGCGCCTGGGATTCATGCGAGCTTCAGTATCTCCGGTCATATTCTTGGCTCAAGTTTGGTGCTCGTCGAAATTGATGGCGCTGGTGACGACCGTCTGGGACGGCGCGTACTTTTCTCTGGTGACCTTGGTCACTACGATCAACCGATAATCAAAGATCCGTCACCGCCACCGCTGTGTGACTACCTCCTCGTCGAATCAACTTACGGCAATCGCCTTCACGATCCAGAGGAGCCCAAAATTGCATTGGCTCGCATCATCAACGACGCTGCAAAGCGCGATGCTGTCGTACTAATTCCGGCATTTGCGGTGGGTCGCACCCAGGAGATTGTCTATCTGATTCGTGAGCTGGAGGAAGAGAAGGCAATACCAGTGTTACCGGTAATCGTCGACTCACCGATGGCAGCTGCTGCGACTACAGCGTACGCCAATCGCAAAGAAGAACAAGATGAAGAGTATGCGAGCATACTGGCAAGTCAACGTCATCCACTACGAACGCATTCGATGAGCACCGCATCATCGAAAGCAGAGTCGAAAAGGTTGAACGAAGCGAAGGGCGCGAGAGTAATCATCAGTGCTTCGGGAATGATGACCGGCGGTCGCGTGTTGCATCACGCGGTACGTCTTGTTCCCGATCCTGAGGCCACTTTGGTGTTCGTTGGTTATCAAGCAGCGGGCACAACTGGACGCCGGATTCAAAATGGAGAGCCTGAAGTGAAGATTCTCGGTCAATGGATTCCTGTTCGGTGTCGAATAGAAAAGATTGGCGGTTTTTCTGCGCATGCTGATTGGCAGGAAATTCTGAACTGGTTGGAAGGAATCCGGAACGCGCCACCGCGTCGCACATTTTTGACGCACGGCGAACCCGAAGCTGCTGAAGCGATGGCAGGACACATCATCGAAAAGTTTGGTTGGACTGTTGAAGTGCCGCAGTATGGAGAGACGTTTGAACTTTTATGATCGCGAAAGGTACAGTAGGCGGGCATTTGGTTTTTGGCCTTGGGTCTTTGTTCTTTGATTCGAGTAGCGCTTCAAACGAACGCCATCTTGAAAGATTTCAAAGACCAAAGACCCAAAACCAAAGACCAAAAAAAGGAACAAGAACCTGATTAATCATGAGTGTCTTAGTCGATAAATCTACGCGCCTCGTTGTACAAGGCATCACCGGAAAAGAAGGAACGTTTCATACCAAACAAATGGTCGAGTATGGAACTAACGTTGTTGGAGGTGTAACACCTGGGAAAGGTGGAACCACCCACGAAAACATCCCGGTTTTCAACACTGTCGCTGATGCAGTCAAAGAGGCCGGCGCTAATGCCACTGTAATCTACGTTCCTCCTGCCTTTGCTGCCGATGCAATTATGGAAGCAGCAGATGCTGGCATCCCAGTGGTGGTCTGCATCACCGAAGGAATACCAACCCTCGACATGGTGAAGGTGAAGGAACATTTGAGTGACAAGTCAACTCGTCTCATCGGTCCGAATTGTCCCGGAATTATTTCTCCTGGCCGCTGCAAAATCGGAATCATGCCGGGTCACATTCATAAAGAGGGAAACATCGGCGTTGTCTCTCGCTCCGGCACGCTAACTTATGAAGCAGTCGGACAATTAACCGCGCTTGGACTTGGTCAATCTTCAGCAATTGGAATCGGTGGTGATCCAATTGTGGGAACAACCCACGTTGATGCTTTACGTCTGTTTCAGGCGGATGGTGAGACTGAAGGAATTGTGATGATCGGTGAGATTGGCGG
>DATEXA010000015.1:0-19718 GCA_035257465.1 Pyrinomonadaceae bacterium
CCTGTGGATACTTCGCGACATCAAAAAAGTCCGGTGTCTGCAGGTGCTTCGTGAGATCATCAGTATCCGTTTGTACTGATGCCATCTTGATGGTCACGGTAACACGACTTTTTTCAGCTTGGCCCGCATAATCAATTTCTCCCGAAAAGTCTTTGAATGATCCATTGTGGCTGCCCGTTACCTTGGAAGCGACAAACTCGACCCTGGAGTTTTGCGGCGTTATCAAGTACTTCGCGCCCTGCGAAGGTGATTGTGGTGTTGCGGAAGTAGCTTCTCTTGTGACCGCCTTTGACTTGTCGTCAGCGGGATTTGAGCAGGCGATCATTAAAAGTAGACCCAACGAAATCACTGCTACGGGCAAGAGCCGCATTTGTCGATCCTCCTCTTTTAGAATACCGGGCAGTTAATATAACAAGACAAGAGACTCTCTGCGCCTTCTCTGCGTACTCTGCGTCTCGACCGTAAAGGACTGGGACACATTTTAACCGCCGACGCAGAGAAGGCGCAGAGAGTTCTAATAAGGCACCGAGATCACCGAGAGCGCACGAAAGAATGCCATTAGCATTCACTGATTCCAAGGCTACAATCTGACCTGATGCGAACTGACACTTACGATGTTGCTGTCATTGGCTCCGGGGTTTTTGGTGTTTGGACCGCCTATCTTCTTCGGCAGTCAGGCGCGGAAGTCATTTTGCTTGACGCGCATGGTCCGGGAAACAGCCGAGCCAGTTCAGGCGGCGAGTCGCGAATCATTCGTATGGGCTACGGACCAGATGAAATCTATACGAGGTCGGCATTACGGTCGTCGAGCTTGTGGCGTGAGTTCTTCGCGCGAATAGAATCGCCAACCATGCCCACTTCCCAAAGGCTCTTTCGGCAGACCGGGGTTCTGTGGCTGGCGAGAGAATCCGATTCATATTGCGAGTCGACACTCGAGATACTCACGCGTCTTGGCATTCACGTCGAACGTCTTGATCCAAGCGAGTTACAAGAACGCTATCCGCAAATCAGTTTCGCGGGCGTGGGCTGGGGAATTCTTGAGCCGACCAGCGGCGCCCTGATGGCTCGACGCGCAGTGCAAGCGCTTGCTTCACAAACTGAAGCTGAAGGCACGACCATCAAGCGGGAAAGCGTTGCGCCGATAGGTGATGGGAGTCGACTCGATTTCATTTCAACGGCTCAGTCTCCTCGAATCCTGGCCGACAAGTTTGTCTTCGCCTGTGGACCATGGTTGCCGAAACTCTTTCCGGACCTTCTCGGGCAGAAGATTCATATCACACGTCAGGAATTATTCTTTTTTGGCACACCCGCAGGCGACAAACGCTTCGGTCCAGAAGAAACACCCATTTGGGTAGACTTTAATGACCAGGCATACGCGATACCGGATCTGGAGCAACGTGGTTTTAAGATTGCCATCGATGCGCACGGACCCGAGTTTGACCCGGACGCTGGTGAACGAGTGGGAACTGAGGCTGGGATCAAAGCGGCACGTACGTATTTGACCAAACGTGTTCCTGATCTGGCGAATGCTCCGGTTATTGAAAGCCGTGTGTGCCAGTACGAAAACACTTCCAATGGAGATTTCCTAATCGATCGTCATCCGCACTTTGAAAACGTTTGGTTCGTGGGCGGTGGCTCTGGGCATGGATTCAAACATGGGCCGGCAGTCGCCGAGTACGTCTTATCAATGATTTCCGGTAGCGCAACTACAGAACCAAGATTTGCTCTAAAGACAAAGGAAACTGTGCAGCACAGACAAGTCTACTAGTCCACCAAGACGTTCGCCGTTTGGCGTTGTTATAGTCGTAGTTCGTTTCAAGTGGAAGCCGCGACTGGATTAACAAGTTCATCCAGTCGCGGCTGATTCGATTGGAAGGGTCACTAAGGTTTTGTGGAGTTGTAATCCTCCAGCAACTTTTGAGCACGAAAGCTTGGACTGATTAAAGCCAGCTTCTGTGACCAGTCGTAACCGCTGAACACGCCAACAACTTCAGCTTTTGAGTTGTAAACCGGACTGCCGGAAAACCCGTCGCGACTGTCGATCTTGACGGACCAGTACTCCTGATTGCCCAACATATAATTCCCATAGAAGCTGCCGTGACTGACGACCTTGTCACCGTGCGGTCGGGCGATCAGAAAGAGCCTATCGTCCTTCGTAGGTGACGTTTGAAACGTCGGCGCTTTTGCCTCCCTGGAGGTGTGACACATCTCCAACAGCGCGAGGTCGGATTCCTTGTCTACTTTAATCACCTTGGCCCGGCAACCCTCGACGTAGACGCGCACATTCAGCTCGTCATCCGGCCTAAACCCCAACATGATTTTCTTTGTATTGCTCAAGTTGCCGGATATTACATGGTAGGCGGTCATTACGAGTCCATTTCCTACGAGGAAACCCGTTGCGTAACCGTTAGGGCCAACATCGAATAGCACAGAGATGGCATGCTCGAGAGGATTCTGCTCCTTCTTCGTAAACTCCAACTCAAGTGAGAGGGTATAGCGCTCTTGTTGCTTCAAAACACTCGAGGAATTTGAATGGGCCACACCGATGGGAGTGAGCAGAAACATCACGATGGCCATGATGGTAAGACTAGCTAAAGTACGTTTCATCTGGACCTCCGTTGTTCCGAAATGTTCGCGAGCGGCCGAACCGGCTTATCACCGATTCGTCCGAATGAAACAAGCGAATCCGAATTAATAGGCCGTGGGGCAGGACTTAGGACAAGCCCGGATTCTGCTGCTGATGATTATGACAACCGGAAAAGGAACTGGAGCATTCTAGAGTGATGCTCGCTGATACGCAATAGTTTTACGGTTGCGGGCGGGAATATTCGATTGGACCCGTCACACTGCTATTTCGAAACTTCGAATTTTATTTCGCGGAGGCCCCACGCTGCTTCATCTCAGTGATGCGGCCATAGTCGGGATGCAGGTAGACGAGACGGCCACCAACAATGGTTGCAACGGCGCAACCCTGCATTGAGCGACCATGGAATGGAGTGTTTCGGCTCTTCGATTTGGACCGGTTTACGTCAAATACCCATTCACATTGCGGGTCCAGGATTGTGATGTCGGCGTGGGCTTTCGCCTTCAACGACCCGCGTTCGCTCAACCCAAATACGCGGGCCGGATTCGTCGAGCACATTTGCACCATGCGCTCCAAGTCAATTTGGCCTTGGTGAACTAGATCGAAGGCCAAGCCAACAGCTGTCTCCAGTCCAGTAATACCAAACGGAGCCTGGTCGAATTCCAAACCCTTTTCATCGATGTGATGCGGAGCGTGGTCTGTGGCAATCGCGTCAATGGTGCCGTCCTTAATGCCTTCGAGTATTGCCTCAATGTGCTCACGACTTCGCAACGGCGGGCTCATCTTCGTATTCGTGTCGTAGTCGGACACTGCCTCGTCCGTAAGCGTCCAATGATGTGGTGTTACTTCGCAGGTTACTGCCAGGCCGTTACGCTTCGCGGTGCGAACAGCTTCAAGAGCACCGATTGTGGAGACGTGCGCAATATGAATCTTTGCGCCGGTGAGTTTTGCCAAAACACAGTCACGAACCACATCAACGTCTTCAGCAGCCGCAGGCATTCCTCGCAAGCCAAGGATCAATGACCAACGACCTTCATGCATGACGCCGCCTGCGCTTAATGACGAATCCTGGCAATGGTCGACGACAGTCAAGTCAAATCCGCGTGCATACTCCATCGCGCGTCGCATCATCGAGGCTGACGGGACGGGACGGCCATCATCCGAGACTGCGACGATACCCGCATTCTTCAACTCACCCATTTCAGCAAGTTCTTTGCCGCCACTTCCTTTCGTAATTGCGCCGATTGGAAAAACGTTTGCGAGTTGAGCAGCCTGGCCCTGTTCAATCATGAAACGAGTGACTGCTGGATTGTCGTTTATCGGATCAGTGTTGGGCATCGCGCAGACACTCGTCCATCCACCCGCCACCGCAGCCGCTGCACCTGTTGCAATCGTCTCCTTGTATTCCTGTCCGGGCTCGCGCAAATGAGTGTGAAGATCGATAAAGCCCGGCGCCACAATCAATCCGGTCGCATCAAGCAGCTGCGCGTCTTCAGGCAAAGGTTCCGATCGGTCAAGCACACCAACGACACGACCATCTTCAACAAGAAGGTTTCTACCGGCGTTAATCTCCTGCGCCGGATCAATCACGTATCCATTTACGATTACCAACTTCATTATTTACTCATCCTGCGTCAGAGTCTTTTCACCATCGGAGTGGTTACCACCAGCCAGAAGATAGAGAACAGCCATTCGCACAGCAACGCCATTCGTTACCTGATCCAGAATCAAGGAACGACTTCCGTCAGCAACTTCCGAAGAAATTTCGACACCACGATTCATCGGACCTGGGTGCATGACAATAGCATCCGGCGCGGCCGACTCTAGATGTTTCAGGTTCAACCCGTAATGAATTGCATACTCCCGCATCGAAGGGAAAAACGCCGCGTCCTGCCTTTCGCGCTGAATCCGCAAAATCATGACTACATCAGCGCCTTCAATTGCGTCTTCGAGTCTTTTCTCGATACTCAACCCGCCGTCGACAAGCTCAACAAATTCCTGTGGCACCAATGTCCCCGGGCCACTGACACTTACCGTAGCTCCGAGTTTCGTTAGTAAGTAAACGTTTGATCGGGCAACGCGGGAGTGGAGAATGTCGCCGAGTATCGCAACCTTGAGACCTTTGATCTTCCCCTTGAATTGTCGAATGGTCAGTGCATCCAGCAAAGCCTGAGTTGGGTGCTCGTGCGAACCGTCGCCGGCGTTGACAATCGGAGCGTTGCACATTTTTGCAAGATGTTGAGGCGCTCCGGCCATCGAATGCCTGATTACAATGCAATCGGGCGACATTGCTTCGAGGTTGCGGGCTGTGTCGAGCAGGGTTTCGCCTTTCGTAACGCTTGACGTCGAAATGCTCACATTGACGGCGTCGGCTGATAGGCGTTTAGCAGCAATCTCAAATGATGTTCTCGTGCGTGTTGAAGGTTCGAAGAAAAGGTTGATAACAGTTCGGCCACGCAGCGCGGGGACTTTCTTAATCTCGCGTTTCGAAACGTCGCGAAACGTTTCGGCAGTGTCGAGGAGATAGTTTATTTCACCGGCAGCTAACTCACGAATGCCGAGCAGGTGCCTACGTGTGAAGGTTTGTTGCATGTGAACCCTGGTCTTTTGTCTTGGGACTTTGGTTTTTGGTCGGCAGATTGAGTTCCAGTTGACTCAAAGGCCAAAGACCCAAGGCCATTCTTCCAAAAAAAAAGCGGCCAACTGGCCGCTTCATTATGCCGTCTCAGACGGCCGCTCGACGATTACCACGCCTTCTTCCTCATCGAAGTCCGTCAGCATCACCTTAATGATCTCGCTCTTCTTAGTAGGCACTAGTTTGCCAATGTAATCTGCCTGAATAGGAAGTTCTCGATGTTCTTTGCCCCGATCGATCAGTACCGCAAGTTGCACTCGTCGAGGTCGTCCGAAGTCAATCAACTGGTCTAGCGCCGCACGAATAGTGCGACCCGTGTAAAGCACGTCGTCAATCAAAACGATGTTGCGATTTTCGATATCTCCCGGAAGTTCTGTGCGGTTAACTACAGGTTTTGCGCCGACGGTCGATAAATCATCACGATAAAGTGTGATGTCGAGAACGCCAACCGGCGGCCGGGAGCCCTCAAGATCCGCGATCTTGGTAGCCATGCGTTCAGCCAGCGGTACGCCTCTCCTTCTGATTCCGACGAGAAACAGATCACCCGCGCCATGATTCTCTTCGACGATTTCCGAAGACAGGCGGGCAAGCGCGCGATTGATTCGCGGCGCATCCATTATTCGCGCTCTCTCGACGAAATCCATGTGCGCGGATACTAGCAAGAAGATTATTGAGGTGACAAATGCCCGAAGCGGATCTCAGACCCAGGGGGATCTCAGATCTCAGATCGCAGATCTCAGAGCCAAACCCTAGTCTCCCTGTCTCCGCTTCTGAGATCTGAGATCTGCTATATCTGCTAGCTGAGATCCGCTTGGGGCTATTGTCACTCACACTTCCCTCTGATAGTCTGCAAACATCAGCCGGACACGGCCGTTCATGGTCTATAGATCACTCTTGCGCCCGATCCTGTTTAGTCTCCCGCCCGAGACAGCTCACCATTTGGCACTGTCATCACTGTCTTTAATAAAACCTGTCCATCAGCTTGTCGCGCGCCAGTTCACTACGAACCAATCACTTCCTGTGAAACGATTCGGATTGACTTTTCCAAACCCAGTCGGTTTGGCTGCCGGCTTCGACAAGAATGGGATTGCGCTGCGCGAGCTGTCTGCGCTCGGATTTGGTCACATAGAAGCAGGCACCGTCACATATCACGCGCAACCTGGAAATCCGCGACCTCGTCTGTTTCGTTTACCAAAGGATCAGGCCCTGATAAATCGCGCCGGCTTCAACAACGATGGTGCAGCCGCTTTTGCACAACGTGTGAAGTCCAGCCGACCAAACAGCGTGCTGGGGGTTAGTATTGGCAAGAGCAAGATCACACCGCTCGAGAATGCCGTTGAAGATTACCTGGGAAGCTTCGAACTGGTTTACGCAGTCGCCGACTATGTCGCTGTAAACGTCAGCTCTCCAAACACTCCACAACTGCGTGAACTACAACAGTCAGAACAGCTCAACTCACTGTTGAGTTCATTACAAAACAAAAACCTGGAACTTCAGAAGCGCTCGAACCGAGCGGCGCCAATGCCATTACTCGTTAAGCTGTCCCCCGATTTGAACACCAGCGAGCTTGAGATCATTGTAGATGTAGTCAACCGTCGCGAGATTGACGGAATCATTGCCACAAACACAACTATCAGTCGTGACAACCTGCAGTCCCCCAGTCAGGAGGTGGCTCATTGTGGCGAAGGTGGGCTAAGCGGACTGCCGCTAAAGACCCGGTCGACGCAAATGATCGCTCAGCTTTATCAACAGACAAAGGGTCGTATTCCAATAATCGGCGTTGGTGGTGTCTTTACGACGGAGGATGCGTGGGAGAAAATCGCCGCCGGCGCCAGTCTTGTACAGCTATATACTGGATTCATCTACGAGGGGCCGCGTGTGGCGCAGCGAATCAACCAGGGCCTTGTTGATATCATGAGCAGGCATGGTTTCAGGAACCTGGACGACGCAGTTGGCTACAGGAGCTCAAACAACTAGCACTCGAAAGGAAGAGGGATTGAACGTTAAAGATAAACTAATAGTAGCTCTGGACGTTTCGACAGTCGCCGAGGCGAACAAGTTGATCTCACAATTGAAAGACGTCGTTGGAATGTTCAAAGTAGGTTCTCAACTGTTCGCAACTGCCGGACCAACATTTGTGGAATCAATCATAGACGGCGATAACAAGGTCTTTTTGGATCTCAAATTCCACGACATTCCCCACCAGGTCGCGGGAGCCGCGCGAGTTGCAGCAGAACTAAACGTATCGTTGTTTACTTTGCATGCGAGCGGCGGAACAGAAATGATGAGACGGGCTGTTGATGCTGTCTCTGAGGTTGCCGAACAAAAGCGAACGACGCGCTCGAAGGTCCTTGCAGTGACTGTCTTGACCAGCATGGACGCAACTACTCTTGCACAAATTGGTATCAACGGTAGTCCAACGGAAGTGGTTGAACGACTTGTAAGACTTGCCGCAACGGCAGGTGTCGATGGCGTTGTTTCTTCTCCGAATGAGGGTGCCGCCATTCGTTCCTTAACGAAACCGGACTTCCTGATCGTTACTCCTGGAATCCGTCCTTCTGATTCTACAAATGCTGATGATCAGAAACGCGTCGCCACGCCTGCAAATGCGCTGCGTGCAGGCGCCAATTATCTGGTTGTGGGACGACCAATCACTTCGGCCTCTGACCCGGCCCGAGCCGCACAGGCCATCGTTGATGAGCTCGGCGCAGTTGAGAACTCGGAACAAGCGAACGCGATGAACGTGTAAATGAGTTAGGCAAACTCCTGTTTGCCCTACTTTTGATTTGAACCTATCATGCGACGGTGAATCTCAGTTTGAACCCCAGGCTCATTCTAAGTCTGCCAATCCTCCTTCTCGCGCTTACATTTCCGGTTTTTGCTCAGGAAAGCAATGGCGCTAGTTCGCAACCATTCTCCACAGCTCCGTATAAAGTTGGCGAGCATCTGACGTATGACATTTCTTTCTCAAACTTTCTGTCAGTCGCACATGTCGAAGTGCAAGTGATATCGAGCGGTGTCTTCGAAGGCAGAGATTCAATTCAACTGCGCGCTCACGTACAGACTACTGGTGTGGTAAATGTCGCACTGTTCTCAATCAACAACGACTATGCGGCGTACATTGATCCCACAACGGGTCTGCCTTTTCATACTCAGGAAACCATTCGCGATGCGACCAGGTCCAATGACATCTCACTCGATCTGACTCAACCAGCAGGGACGGACGCAATCCCTTCGAAGCAAACAGCGTTTCCGGGAACGTACGATTTCCTGTCTGCTTTTTACCGTGTTCGGGCACTGCCCCTCGTCAGCGGCGCCATTTACAAACTAACGGTGCGCGGTGAATCTCAGACGTATCAAGTTGAGCTCAGGGTAACCGGAAATGAGGTAATAAAGACAAATGTCGGATCGTTCAACACAATTGTAACGCAGGTCCGTGTGACCGGAAATGCGTCCTTCAAAAATGCAAAGGCTTACTTCAGCGACGATGTACGTCATGTGCCCGTCCTGATGACGGCGAGAGTAAGCACCGGCGATGTGAAGGTTGAACTAGCAGGTTCGGATTTCATCAAGTCCAGCGCTTCGGCTAGTCCGTCGCCAACGCCGCCAGTAACAGTGGTCGCAACACCGACGCCCACACCGCGACCTAAAGCGACGCCACCTCCGACGCCGTCCATTGAAGACTGGCCCTTCACAATTGGTGAGCAACTGAACTATCAGGTATTCCTTGGCGGCAGCAAAACACCAGTTGGACTGGCAACATTTCAGGTGCGCGCCCGTTCTCGCTATTTCGATCGCGATGGCTTGTTTCTGATGGTGACCGCAGAAACCACTGGCGCTGTGGCTCGACTGTTTGTCGCAAAGGACACCATCGAAAGTTACGTTGATCCAAAATCTCTGCTTCCCTATCGCACCGTGTTGAATTTAGCGGAAGGCAAGAGACGACTAAACCAGACGCTCACGGTGAACCAGGACCGTGGCAACGCCACGACTGACAAAGGACAACGGATCGAGATTCCGGTTGGCACCCACGACTATTTATCGTTCTTTTACGTTGTTCGAAGCTTCAATCTGTCACCATCAAAGCGCAGCGCTATCCCGATGCTCGTGGACGGAAAACCAAAGACTATGTTCATCACTGCCGGCAAGCGGGAGACAGTCGAGCTGGGCGCACAGAAACTTTCGGCAATTGCTCTCTCTTTAACCACAGACGATCCGCAGAGCGACAAATACCAATTCCGCGTTTGGATCAGCGACGATCGAAGGCGGCTTCCTTTGCGAATGACCTGCCAAACAGAGCTGGGCCCGTTAAAGGCTGATCTTGCAATAGTCCCAACAGCCCCACAGTAAACATGTCCGATAAGCTTCAGCTTGTCGGTCTTAAGCGATAACCTAACTACCTTCCGACAAGCTAAAGCATATCGGACAGAGCCCCTGTTTGAAATTGAAATCTATTTTCAACTAGGCTATACTCCGTCTCGTGCTGGCAGGCACACAGGTGATACTTCATCTCATTCTTAGCGAAACAGGCTGCCAAATAACATGCTGAACTCATTCATAATTGTCCTACGCGAAGGCTTCGAATCTTTTCTTCTCGTTGCTGTCATACTTTCTTATCTGCGAAAAGCCGGCCAAAGATGGTTGTCTTCTGCTGTCTATTTCGGAATCGCTCTTGCCCTCTCCATCAGCTTCGGCCTTGCTTATTTCCTTAATAAAGGAGTTGACGAGGCAGTGCTTGAAGAACTTTTTGGCACCAGAGTAGGCGGATATGTCGGTCAGTTCTTTGCTAATGAAGCGCTGCGTGAAGGTGTCCTTGGTGTCGTTGCCATTGTGATGGTGGGGACGCTCGTGATTCACATGTGGCGAACCGGTCCGAAGATCCAACAGAAAATGCGTGATCGCCTCTCAGCAGTATCCTCAAGGAGTTCGCGTGTTGCGGCCATTGCCGGCGTATTCCTATTCACGTTCCTGATGATCACTCGCGAGGGAATGGAGACGGCTCTCTTATTGATGCAGGTTCGCGATTCGCAACTCGTTTATGGAGCGTTGTTCGGTGTGCTCGCTGCGGCAGCTTTTGCCTGGGGGTGGGCTCGTTACGGTCATTTGATAAATGTAAGAAGATTTTTTCAGGTCACCGGAATCTTTCTTCTGTTATTCATGATTCAGGTAGCGATCTATTCGTTCCATGAATTCGCAGAAGCTGGTTTGCTCCCCAACAGCGAAGTGCTACATGCTGCGACTGAGAAGTTTTCTCCTGATGGACTCTACGGAAAATGGTTCTCACCGTTGATGATTATGATCTGCGGATTGTGGTTATTCGTCTCATGGCTCGTCGACCGAGCCAGGGTTACGCGGGTTTCGGGGATATCAAACCTGGAAGGCGCGAGATAACTTCAAACCATCTTCACCAATTCACGCTTCAAAAGTTTACCAGTTGGTCCCTTCGGAATTTCCTTAACGAAACGGATAGTCTTCGGACACTTATAGTCAGCTAGCCGACTCTGACAGAACTCGATCACTTCATCCTCGCTCACTTCACTCCCCTCTTTCAGCACAACGAAACCGGCTACTTCTTCGCCGTACAGTTCGTCAGGCACCCCCACGACAGCCGCTGCCGAAATCTCCGGGTGTTGATAAAGCACTTCGTCAATCTCTCGTGGATAAATATTCTCTCCACCACGAATGATCATGTCTGACTTGCGATCAACGATGAAGTAAAAGCCGTCCGCGTCTCGGTAACCAATGTCTCCAGTGTGAAACCAACCGTTGCGAAATGCCTGGGCTGTTGCTTCCTGATTCTTGTAATAGCCTTTCAGGATGTTCTCGCCTCGCAAAACGATTTCACCTAAGTCGCCATCAGGTACCGCTTGATCGTAATCGTCGACCACTCTCATTTCATTTCCAATCGGCAACCCACACGAACCTGCACGTCTGCGTTGATCCGGTGGATTAAAAGTGGAACGACAGGTGGATTCTGATAACCCGTAGCCTTCAATCACGAGACAATGAAATTTCTCCTCGAAGCGTTTGATCGTCTCAGCAGGAACCGGCGCGGAACCGCACATGGCAAAGCGCAGTTGGCTCGTGTTGAGACCATTGGGCACGCCATCAGGATAGGTCGTCAATAGCATAGAAAGCATCGTCGCCACAGAACCAAATGAGGTGATCTGATAATCCGAAACGATCTGCCAGAAGCGTGACGCGGAGAACCTGGGACTGACGACAGAGGAACCACCGGCGTAAAGAGCTGCCATCGTTGTTACCGAAACTGCATTCATGTGAAAGAGCGGCATTATCGTCAACAACCGATCATCTAAGCCGAAGCCCAACCATTCACTGATCTGTCTTGCATTAGCAATAACGTTCCCATGGGTCAGCAAACATCCTTTGGGTTTTCCAGTCGTACCTGACGTGTAGATGATGATCGCTTCATCGTCGGGCAAGATCTCAGTTGGTTCCACATCGATTTGCTTCACACCTTGGGTTGCTTCGGTTTCGTTATCAAACACGATGATTGCTGATAGCGAGTGCAACTGATCGCGCAGAAATTCAACAGCTGGAAGAAACGCCGAATTCACGAGTAAGGCCTTTGCCTCTGAATTGGAAATTACGTAAGTAATCTCCTGCGACTTCAAGAGCGAGTTAACAGGACCTGCCAACGCTCCAAGCTGCCAACACGCGAAGTACGCGATCACGTATTCGACGCTGTTGGGCATCAATAAACCAACGACATCGCCTTTTCCGATTCCTCTTTCCGACAACAAGGCAGCAGTTCGACCGACCGCGTCTGCGAATTGCGAATAGGTGAAGTGGCGACCGTCCATTTGGGAAAAGAGAAAAACCTTGTCGGGTGTTTCAACAACGCGCGCGCGAAGCAGAGCTGGAATGTTTTGGAAGCTGTGATGAGTGTTCATGGTTTGAAGAGACGATAAGCTACAACAGCTGAATTCGACATTCAAACTTGATTATATCTAGGGGGAAAACCTCTGCGTCTTCTCTGCGTACTCTGCGTCTTGGCGGTAGGGGATCCATGCTATATTTGCGACTCGCAATCTGAATCATTCCTGCCACTAAAGTATGAGTCTTCCAAGCGGGTGAATTGTCTATGACTACCTACAAAAACTTCATCAATGGTAAGTGGATTCAATCAATCTCCGGCAAGTCAGTCGCGAACATAAATCCCGGAAACACTGACGATGTTATTGCCGATACTCCCTTAGCAACACGCAACGAAGCACGCGAGGCTGTCGAGGCCGCTGCGGAAGCATTTCGAACCTGGCGTTCAACTCCGGCTCCGACACGCGGCAAGATCGTTAACAAGGCAGCACGACTCTTCGAAGACAACAAAGAAGAACTGGCTCAAATTCTGACTCGCGAAGAAGGTAAAACAATCGCTGAGTCTCGCGGCGAGTTGCAACGTTCCATAAACGTAGCAGAGTTCTGCGCGGGTGAATCACGCCGGTTGACTGGCGAAACCATCCCTTCAGAACTGCCACTTAATTTTGCCTACACAATCAAACAACCGCTTGGCGTTGTCGCCTGTGTCACCCCCTGGAATTTTCCAGTAGCAATTCCGGTTTGGAAGATCGCACCAGCACTTGTCGCAGGCAATACAGTAGTATTTAAACCTGCAACCATCACACCGGGAACCGCAACGCGGATCACTGAAATCTTCGAAGAGGCCGGAATCCCACCTGGTGTTCTGAACCTGATCATCGGTTCCGGTTCCGAAGCGGGTGACGAAATCATTAACCATCCGGCAGTCAAAGCGATTTCTTTCACTGGTTCCAACGGAGTAGGGATACGTCTTTACGAACAAGCATCGAGGCGCGGCGCCAAGGTTCAATGTGAAATGGGTGGCAAAAACCCAGTCGTCATACTTGAAGATGCAGACATGGATTTGGCCGTTGAGTCGACAGCCCAGGGTGCGTTTGGTTCTTCTGGCCAGAGATGCACTGCGACCAGTCGCGCCGTTGTTGTAGATCAAATCGCCGATGAATTCGTGAGTCGGATTGCTAAGCGCGCTGGCTCCATGCGTCTCGGGTTGGGTTCTGATCCGCAAACTGAAATGGGTCCAAGTGTTGACGAAGGCCAATTCAATACTGTCTTGCAGTACATCGACATCGGTCGGGAAGATGGAGCAACGTTGGTCTGCGGTGGTTCGCGTGCTACAGGAAATGGTCTCGACAAAGGCTACTTTGTAAAACCGACACTCTTCGATCATGTGACGCCCGATATGCGTATTGCTCGCGAAGAAATCTTTGGTCCTGTCTTGTCTGTTTTGCGTGTCAAAGATTTCGACCAGGCGATGCAGGTGGCTAACGACTGTGAATATGGATTGTCATCCTCGATTTTTACAAACGATGCTGCCCGCATCTTCCGTTTCGTCGACGACATTGAAACAGGAATGACCCACATCAATTCGCCGACGACTGGTGGCGAAGCTCATATCCCATTCGGGGGAACTAAAGGAACGGGAATCGGCGATCGGGAACAGGGCTCGACGGCGTTGGACTTCTACACGGAATTGAAAGTGGTTTATGTCGATTACACGGGTCGCAAGCGCGAAGGGAATCTATATTGAGTGACACTGATGCAGTTTGGAAATATACCAACGTCGAGGCAGTAGATCAGGATGTAAGTGAGATTAAACCAGTGATTCAAAGAATGCCCATATTGTTTTTTGTAGTTTGTTTGGCGGCGCTCGCGCCTATAAAAGCGCAGACATCACGAAGCGTCTACACAGATCTTGGCGACAAATACTGTCGACTGATTAAGTCAGATGCCACGGAAGCTGGGGAATACTTTGGTCGCTGTCCGGGCACAGCCGGCTATCATTTGCTGCTTGCCGAGGGTGATTTACGTCAAAACCTGACTGTTGTCACACCGCTTGGAAAGCAGCATTCACTCGAGCTGTGGACGATTGTGAGTTCGGCATTTTCAAGTTTGGGGCAAAAGGCCGAGTGGCGTGTAAAGGGACAAAAACCTGTAGCGCTGATCGTTCGTTACAACGCGAGTGAAGACATTGAACATCCTGACAACAGAACGTCCTATTTGGTAGTCACAAAGATCACACCAACGGAAATATGCGTCACACACAAGATTACGCCGGGCCCCAAGGCAAACGAGGAAGCACGACAGTCAGCTGATGAAGCAACAAACAAACCGTGTCTCAAAGCACCGTAATGGATCGGCTCTGAATCAATCATCATGAAAACACTAATCAAGAACGGACGAATCATCACTGCGGTTGACGACTACAAAGCCGATATTCTGATCGAAGATGAACGTGTCTCCGTAATCGGCGCCAAACTCGAAATGGAAGCCGATAACACCATCGACGCTGCAAGCAAACTTGTGATTCCGGGTGGCATCGATCCGCACACTCACATGGAACTTCCTTTTGGCGGCACCGAAGCATCCGATGATTTTCGCACCGGTACGATCGCCGCTGCGCACGGAGGTACAACCAGCATCATCGATTTCGCCGTTCAGTACAAAGGTCAATCACTGATCGAAGGCATCGACAACTGGCACAAGAAGGCTGAAGGCAAAACAGCGATTGACTACGGCTTCCACCTCATCACTACCGAATTGGAAGACAAACAGATTGAAGAACTCTACACCGCGATGGATGAAGGCGTGACGAGCTTTAAGATGTTCATGGCTTACCCCGGTGTGTTTCTTGTCGACGATGCGACGATCTTTCGCGCGATGTCAGCCGCAGGTTCACGCGGTGGCTTGATTTGTATGCACGCTGAGAATGGCATCGTCATAAACGAGATTATCAAGCGTGCTTTGGAGAAGGGACATAGTGCACCTAAGTATCACGCGTTAACTCGACCGACAGTTGCCGAAGCTGAAGGTGTACATCGTGCCATCGCTATCGCAGAGATGGCCGAGTCACCTGTTTACATCGTTCATTTATCCTGCGCAGACGCGTTGAATCAGGTGCGCCAGGCACGTGATCGTGGGATTCCGGCGTTCGCTGAAACATGTCCGCAGTACCTGTTTCTTTCAATCGACGACTATGGCGAAGACTTCAACGGCGCAAAGTATGTGATGACCCCACCGCTGCGCGAGAAGTCAAACCAGGCGGAGCTTTGGAAGGGGTTGAAGATGGATGACCTCCAGGTGATCTCAACCGACCATTGTCCATTCTGCATGAAAGAACAAAAAGAACTCGGCCGGAACGACTTCACCAAGATTCCAAACGGCGCGCCCGGCGTCGAAAACAGGGTTCCACTAATTTACAACGGCGGTGTTGTTGAAAACCGGATCAGTCTCAATCGTTTTGTCGAGTTGACCTCTACCGCAGCCGCAAAGATGTTTGGTCTGTTTCCAAAGAAGGGCACGATCGCGGTCGGTTCAGACGCAGACATCGTGATCTTCGATGGCAAAAAGGAACAAACTCTCGGCCTGAAAACAAGCCACATGAACTGTGATTACAACGCCTACGAAGGCAAGAAAATTAAGGGCGTTGTCGAAACTGTCCTCTCCCGCGGCAAGGTTGTAGTTGATGGTAACGAGTTCAAAGGGAAAGCGGGTGATGGAAAGTTCTTGAAGCGTGGGACGTGTGTGGCGGTGTAGGTCTCGGGTTGAACATAAAGGTTTCACTCCGTTAGGAGTGACATGTTTATAGACTCAAGCTCTGCGTGAGAGGTTTCGCCGCAGGCGCCGGAAGGCTGCACCTCTCACTCACTTCTTTTGGTTGCCGGTTCACATTGTTTCTTACTGGCTTTCGGCTTTTTCAACCTCACGCTCCCAAAGGAGCAGAAAGTGTGGCACCTTATGGCCAATACATTTCTCACAGATCTATATCCAAACAGTTTTCGCAGTCAGCGGAAGACTCTCCTTGATCAATCCTAATTTCAAGGAAGACTTACACAAATACATAACTGGGATCATCAGAAAGAAAAATCAAAAGCTCATCACAATCAACGGAATGAGCGATCACCTTCACATACTGATTGGGTTACGACCCTCAATGGCGCTCTCGGACTTGGTGAGAGATATCAAATCCGATTCTTCCGAATGGGTTAATCGCAAGAAACTTGCTCGAGGTAAGTTTGGATGGCAAGAGGGATATGGAGCGTTCTCTTACGGACATTCACAGTTGGACACAATTATTCGTTACATTCAAAATCAGGAGAGACATCACCAACGCAGGACGTTCAGGAATGAGTATTTAACACTGCTGCGCAAATTCGAGATCGAGTTCAAAGAAGAATACGTGTTTGAATTTTTAGATTGATCTGACGAATAGGAGCACATGCCAAGACCGTCCGGCGCCTTCGGCGAAGTTCTTCGTTCGGCGTTGAGCTATAAACATCTCACTCCTAACGGAGTGAAAGACCTCTTGCTCGCCTAATTCCCTTCGCTTACTATTCGCACGCCTGAACGCCTTTCCAGAATTCCCCAACGGAGCTTAATACGACATGTTTGCATCTATTATTCTATTCGCCCTCCTCTTCCAAGGCGGGGGTCAACGTCAAGGTCAGTTCCCAGGTCAACAACAACCAAGCGCATCACCTTCACCTCAGGCTGGTGGTCAACAAGGCAGACCGCAACCTCAAGCAACACCAACGCCGGAAGAGCCTCCTGTTGTCACCAAGCATTCGATTCAAGTTGGTGGTCAAACACTCAACTACACCGCAACTGCCGGCATGATGCCGATCAAGAATCGCGATGGTGAAGTGGAAGCAAGGATGTTCTTCACGAGTTACGTTGTTGATGGCCCCAGCCGTCCACTCACGTTCTCGTTTAATGGCGGCCCCGGCTCAGCATCGGTTTGGCTCCACATGGGTGCGATCGGTCCGAAGCGCGTGAAGATGAACGCAGATGGGACAATGCCCGCACCGCCTTATCAACTCGTCGACAACGAAGCGACATGGCTAACGAAATCTGATTTGGTTTTTATTGATCCCGTCGGTACTGGATATAGTCGTGCCGCTCGACCGGAGCTTGCTCAGAGATTCTTCGGACTACAAGGTGACATCGAATCCGTCGGCGAATTTATTCGCATGTATCTGACAAGATATGAGCGGTGGACATCACCTTTGTTTCTTGCGGGCGAGAGTTACGGTACGACGCGAGCCTCGGCGTTGTCTGGATATTTGATTGATCGTGGTATCGCGTTCAACGGCATCGTATTGATCTCGACCATCATGAATTTTGAAACCACGAACTTCGCGTCCGGTAACGATATTCCATATGCGCTTTATCTTCCTTCATACGCAGCGACGGCCTGGTATCACAAGAAACTAGCTCCAGACATGCAGTCAAAGCCTGTAAGTAAAGTCGCGGCTGAGGCAGAAGCATTTGCTTCGGGTGAGTACACAGCGGCGTTGGAAAAGGGTGCTCGCCTCACCGACAAGGAACGTCAGGATGCAATCAGGCAGCTGGCGCATTTTACTGGTATCGATCCTAAGTTTATCGACTATGCGAACCTGCGCGTGAACCTGAACCTGTTTCGCAAGGAGCTGCTTAGAAGCGAGCGACGTTCGATAGGTCGTCTCGATGGTCGTTTTAAAGGCTACGATTCGAACATCGCCAGCGACAGTGCTGATTACGATCCCAGTGAGTCAGCAATTCGACCTCCGTACACGTCAACCTTCAATAACTACGTTCGTTCTGAACTGGGATACAAGACCGATCTCGAGTACTACATTCTCGGCGGCGGCATCGGCCCGTGGAACTGGGGCACAAATAATAACTACGTCGACACGAGCACCGCGCTACGTAATGCGCTCGCAAAGAATCCCTATCTCAAAGTCTTTGTTGCAATGGGATACTACGACATGGCCACGCCTTACTACGCAGTCGAGTACACAATCAACCACATCAGCATCGATCCAATGTTGCTTAAGAACTTCTCAACCAGTCACTACGAAGCTGGTCACATGATGTACATCGACGAGAAGTCACTTGGGAAACTGCATGCTGATGTCGACAAGTTTATTCAGGACTCGATGACTCGATGATGTCCTAGAACATGCGGGGCAGTAGCCCGACCGTGAGGGAGGGCTCGACAATCGATACACGAAACCTTGAGGATCAATAGGTGCCACAGTCTGAAACCATCGAATATCCAGACGGACGAGTAGAGCTTAAGCCTGAAGCGTGGGTTGAGATCAGTCGCAGCCCATTTTTCAATGGCGACCTTGCGCCAGTTCCCGTCGCGCGCCGCAATTGGACGACCTACAACTACGCGGCTCTTTGGATCAGCATGGCTCACTGTATTCCGACTTACATGCTGTCATCGGGATTGATCAGTGCCGGAATGAATTGGTGGCAAGCGCTGATCACTATCCTCCTGGGTAACACGATCGTTCTGATCCCGATCCTTCTCAATTCACATCCCGGCACTAAGTACGGCATTCCCTTCCCGGTGTTCGCGCGTGCTGCTTATGGAACGCTGGGATCGAATGTGCCTGCGCTGATGCGCGCGATAGTCGCGTGTGGCTGGTTCGGAATCCAGGCGTGGATTGGCGGCGAAGCCTTGAATACTCTGTTCAGGGCGATCATTCCCGGCTGGCAAACTGTTCTTGGTGGTCCCGTCGGAGGACACACTCCAACTGAATGGCTTTCGTTTCTGATTTTTTGGGGCATCAACATCTACATCATCTATCGCGGGATGGACCTGCTTAGAAAAGTCGAGAACTGGGCGGCACCGTTCGTTCTTGTCATGACTGCTTTGTTGTTGACGTGGGCACTCTGGAAAGCTAACGGGCTGGGACATCTACTCAATCAACAAGGAAAGTTTCACACACTCGGAGAGTTTTGGCCGATCTTCATTCCTTCACTAACAGGAATGATCGGCTTCTGGGCCACCTTGTCTTTGAACATGCCCGACTTCACCCGCTTCGGAAAGAGCCAACGAGATCAGGCAATAGGACAAGTCGTCGCTTTGCCAACGACTATGACAGTGTTCGCGGCGATGGGAGTGATGATTACTTCAGCGGCAGTGGTTATCTATCCGCATATGAAGCCTGACGAGCTTTGGGATCCTATGAAACTGGTCGGACAGTTTCAGAGTGTCGCAGTGATTGCGATTTCGATGTTCACGGTCGTCGTCGCCACGCTCGCGGTGAATATCGCGGCAAATGTCGTTTCGCCTGCTAACGATTTCGCGAATGCCTTTCCAAAATGGATCTCGTTTCGCACCGGCGGATTGGTTACTGGAATCGTCGGAATCCTCATGCAGCCCTGGCGACTCCTGGCTGATCCTTCGGGTTACATCTTCGCGTGGCTCGTTGGTTACTCGGGAGGACTTGGAGCAATTGCCGGAGTGCTAATCACCGACTACTGGCTGGTGAGACACAAACGACTTGAACTTGGTGATCTCTATCGTCGAGAAGGTGTCTACACATATAGCAGCGGCTGGAACTGGCGAGCGATCGTGGCCACAGTCGTGGGGTGCACAGTGGCATGGATTGGTCTTGTGGTGCCAGCGCTGAGACCTCTATATGACTATGCCTGGTTTGTCGGCTTTGGCTC
>DATEXA010000016.1:0-5576 GCA_035257465.1 Pyrinomonadaceae bacterium
CAAAAACAGCTTCGGTGTTTCGAATTCAGAACCCACCTTTATTCCGCCCTTTCAGGGCTTCTAAATCTTCGTTATGTCCATCCATGGGCGGCGCTCCTTCGTCGCTTGCCCCTGGCTATCATATTTCGCGCCGTTGGCGCTCAGATCCCTGTAACGACTTTTGCAAGAGCCTCTAAAGCATATAGAACAACCCTCGTGACCCCAGACACAACCTTTCCCCCAAAAACTCGCGGTCATCTTCTGCGTGTACTCGGACTCGGGTTCGGCCTCGCTGTGATCATTGGCAACACGATCGGCGCCGGCATCTTTCGCACACCTGGAACAATTGCGGAGCACCTGCCGAACGTTTGGTTGTTTCTTGGGGTCTGGGTAGTGGGCGGCATCTATGCGTTACTTGGCTCGATCAGTTATGCCGAACTTGGTGCGATGATTCCGCGTTCAGGCGGTCAATATGTTTTCGCTCGTCATGCAATCGGAGAATACGCAGGCTTTATCGTTGGTTGGAGCGATTGGCTTTCAACCGTCGGAAGTACTGCTGCCGTAGCATTGGTTATCGGTTCGTTTAGCGGTGCTCTGTTTCCAGGGCTCAGTAGTTCCATCGCAGCTCTTGGAGTCGCGAGCGCGGTAACAGTTTTTTTCGGGTTGCTGCAATGGCGAGGAATTGCGATGGGCAGCACTGCTCAAAACATCACCAGCCTGCTAAAGGCACTCGCCTTTGTTGTACTGATCGTAGCTGCATTCATGTTTGGAAGTGGCGGCGCCTTTTACCAACCGCAAACACAAACCGGACTGGTTGGCTGGACCCTGGTTACAGCTATTGTGCTGTCGTTGCAGGCAGCTATCTACACGTATGACGGGTGGTATGGGATCGTTTATTTCTCCGAAGAAGTTACGAACCCTGGCGTCGATGTTCCTCGCTCCATAATCGGAGGCGTGCTTGCTGTCATTGCGATCTACCTGCTTGTGAATATCGGATTTCTGTACGTGCTTCCTATGTCACAACTCGTCGGCAAGGACTTTGCCGCGGGAGAAGTCGCTAATGTGATCTTCGGACGTTACGGCGACTCCGTCTTCCGCTGGCTTACGATCGTCTCGATGCTAAGCACGATTAACGCCTGCCACCTGATGGCGACACGAGTGCTTTTTGCGATGAGTCGTGACGGTTTGTTTTTGCGCCGGGCCTCAAACGTGAATAAGGGTGGCACTCCAGCGTTGGCGCTATTTCTCAGCGTCGCGGGCTCACTGTTTTTTGTGGTCTTTGGTCAAACGTTTGAAAAAGTGATCACCGTCGTGGCGTTCTTCTTCGTCGCGAACTACAGCTTGTCATTCATCTCGGTTTTTGTTTTGCGTCGACGCGAGCCTGAAAAGGAGCGGCCTTATAGAGCGTGGGGTTATCCGTGGACTACAGGAGTAGCGCTGATTGGCTCAATCGCGTTCTTAATTGGAGCAATCGCCAGCGACACGAGGAATAGTGTTTACGCGTTGGCGATGCTTGGAGTGAGCTACCCGTTGTTCAGGCTGGTAAGAAGGTAAGAGAATTTGGGATTTTGGATTGCGGATTTCTTGCTCGGGGGACTTCAAACTCAGACACTCACCTAACATGCTGTCAAAAGGGCTGAGCTGAAACTCTGACACCCACCTATGCGCGGTCGGGAAGGGGGCAGAGCGACAGTTTCTCTACCCTCTACCTAGATCAGCCTAGCGCGCCCCGCAGGTTCAATAGTCTCTGATTGGATTCTGACTTCACGCTTTGATTCTAGAGTCATGATTACCTGCGGGGGCGCGCTGGGTTCGAGGAGGTAGACTTTAGAGAAACTGCCGCTCTGCCCCCTTCCCGACCACTTGTTGTTGAGTGTCAGAGTTTCAGCTCTGCCCCCTTCCTGAGCATGTAGGTTGAGTGTGCATGTCTGAACTCTCCCGAGCAAGAAATCCGCAATCCCCAATCCCAAATCCCAAATTCACTTACTCTTCCCAAACTAATCCCTCGTTAGCAACTTCAAGTACGCGAACGGTTGACCTGATCTTGTGCGCGCCAAAACATTCCGAGATACGCGCACCGACCTCATCTTCGTTACCTGAGACCAAGGCAATGATGCTCGGACCAGCGCCACTCAAGGCGATTCCCAACAGTCCGCTCATATCCGGAAGCGCCAGTGCTTCAGCAAGACCCGTAACCAGAGATTCTCTGCGTGGTTGATGAAGGCGATCTCTCATGGCTTCCTTAAACAATTCGAATCGCCTGGTTACCAAAGCGGCTGTAAACAGTGAAGTCCGCTGCAAATTAAATACAGCATCAACGCGCGACAACGTTCGTGGAAGAGCTGTGCGAGCGACATGGGTTGGCAGTTGAGAATGAGGCGATACAACAACCGTACGAATCTTCGCCGGCCAGTCGAATCTCACTGACAAGACATTGCGATCTACTCCAACACAACTCAGGACAAATCCGCCGTACAACGCCGCACCGACGTTGTCTGGGTGTCCTTCAAACTCAGTTGCATAATTTTGTATCGACTGATCAGAAATATCCTTTTCGCACAAGAGACCGGCCAGTTTGATCCCGCCCACGATTGCCGCAGCGCTACTACCCAACCCACTCGCCAGCGGTATTTCGTTGTGAACCGCCAGATCGACGGGAGGCAAAGTTAATGATTCGCGTTTAGCAGCGAATGCCATCGCTCGATAGATCAGGTTCGTGGCGTTTCGCGGCAGGGTAGCATTCTCACGCGCGCCAGTGGTTCGCACTCGACACTCGACTGAAGATTTCGCCAACGGAGTTGCACGAATCGTTAAGTAGAGTTTCAGGGACAGGCCAAAGCAATCAAAGCCAGGTCCGAGATTGGATGTAGACGCAGGTGTTTGAACCTGAAAATGTTTAGTTCGAGGTTTTGTTTTTCGAGCGGTCACGATGTTGGCAATCCACAGATTACGCAGATTTCTTTGCGAAAGGAGATACTAACCCAACCATCCTAAAATGAAGCTCCGTAATCGGCGTAATCTGTAGATGATCATTCTTTCTGTAACTGGTCGATTACACGGCGAAGTTCGTCGCGACCGCCTGAGACCTTAATCGGCGTATTGCCGTACGTCGGAAGAATTCTTGTCTGGTCCGCCTCGAGCGAGTTGTTGTGGTACTTGTTAACGTAGTCAGTGTCCTTCAGCACATGTCCCGTTAGAACGGCGACGACCATTTCGTTTGGCTGAATTGTGCCTTCTGCTTTCATCTTCTTAATACCTGCAACCGTCGTCGCCGATGCGGGCTCACATCCGATACCGTCTCGACCAATGATTGCCTTCGCATCCGCGATCTCTTGTTCCGTAACGGTCAAGACGACTCCTCCAGTTTCATCGACTGCTCGCAATGCTTTCTTCCACGAAACCGGTGCGCCAATCTTGATCGCTGAGGCAAGGGTTTTCGGGTTTGGTTCGTTGATGAACTCAGCTGAAGTGCCTCGGTGCTTCTGATAGTAAGTTGCGAAGGGAGCGGCGCCCACGGCCTGGATAACAGAGATTCTCGGCATGCGTTCAATCAGATCCAGCGCAAGCAACTCGCGAAAGCCTTTTCCGAAAGCAGAGCTGTTACCGAGATTGCCACCGGGAACAACCAGGTGATCGGGCACTTGCCAACCGAGTTGTTCCGCAAGTTCGAAGGCAACAGTCTTCTGCCCTTCAATGCGAAACGGATTGATCGAATTGACGAGGTACAAAGAACCGTCTTCAGAGAGTTCACGAATCTCGCGCATGCACGAATCAAAGTTTCCCTCGATCTCCAAAACTTTCGCACCGTAGTCCAACGACTGAGCCAACTTCGCATGACTCACCTGACCTGCAGGAACCATGATCGCGCAAGCCAGATCAGCACGAGCAGCATACGCAGCCAAACTTGCCGCCGTGTTACCAGTGCTGGCGCACGCGACCAAACGGGCCCTGAGTACACGCGCCTGGGTCACCGCAACCGTCATCCCTGTATCTTTGAAAGAACCGGTAGGATTAAGACCCTGATGCTTCAGTTGCAGTGAATCTATCTCGCAATACGCCTCAGAACGAGGGGCTTCGTAGAGTGCAGTGTTTCCTTCGTTAAGAGTGACGGGATCAACATCGGAAACAAATGGCAGAACCTCTCGAAAACGCCACACACCACTACGATCACGCAGTTCACCCGAAGTCAGTCGCTGTCGCCACAGGTTCTGCAATTCGATCGCGTGCAGATCAGGCGGCTGCGTACGTTCGATATCGAGCAGACCGCCACAAGCGCGGCAGACGTAGATAGGTTCATTCAGGTCGTAATTCGCGGCACACTCAGGCTCGATACATTGCTGGTGGAAGGGAAGAGTTGTTTGATTGGTCATCTTAGGGTTTAGAGCTTCACTATAACGCTAAACTACATAAGGTCGGGAAGGGGCAAAGCGGCAGGTTCGATAAACTCTACCTACTCCAACCTAGCGCGCCCCTGCTAGGTCAATAATCTCTGATTGGATTCTGACTTCACACTTTGATTCTAATGTCATGATTATCGGCGGGGGAGACGCTCGGTTTGAGTATATACAGTTCAAAGATATTGCCGCTCTGCCCCCTTCCCGACCGTGTGTTGTTGACTGTTAGAGTTAAGATTCTGCCTCCTTCCCAACCTTATTTAGTTCAGTGTCGGTGTTTGACTCTCTTCTGCACTGAGTGGAATCAATCTATTGACTTTAACCTCTACTTCCAATAAAACCCGAGTCGGTGTTTGAAGTTGAAAGAAGGAGATCAGTTATGAAAACCCCCTGGCTGTTTCGCTTACCCTTAGTGGTCGTCATTCTGATGGCAGTTCCTGTTGTATACGGTCAAGACACCACCACACGCGACAAGACCCGCGACAGGTTGAACGCTCTTCTTACCAGAGTTGGCCCTGACGCAAGCATAGCCTTTCAGCAAAGCACCAAATCCACCTACGTTTTTACCGGGGTGCTTAAAGAGGGTCTGAAAAATGCAGATTTTTTAGAAATTGTTATTAACGTGACGCCCAAAGATACGATTGGCTTTCAGATCTTCCCGCATTACAAGGGCGCTTACATCAATATCGACAAGGCCCGGAACACAACACAGCTGTTACGGAAAATCGCTCAACTGAACAATACAACTTTTCTCTTTTGGGGCGCCGACGATACTGGCGACGTTTTCACTGGCTACACCTTCACACTTGAATCTGGCTTCCCGGATGAAGCGATCAAGATTGTCATCTCAAGTATCAAGAACTCTGATCAATTTGTTGGTGAGATGCGACCATCAATCGACGGCTCCAACGCACCGTAGAACAATCAGGCACATCATCCAATGCAAAAAGGGCATCCACTTTGGGATGCCCTTTACTTTTGCAGCTTGATTATTCCTTCGTTAGAAGGTGAAGCGTACCTGCGCGTCGATGCGGCGATTGTAAGCAGGATTGCCGGCGCCAAAACCGCCGAAACCGCCGGCCGTCGAAGTGGACTGGCCAAACAACAACGAACCCAAATTGCCAACCGGGTTAGCAAGATTGGTGTGGTTAAGTATGTTGTTAAAGTTCAGCGAGAACGTCAGACTATAGCGGCCACCGGCGT
>DATEXA010000017.1:0-6633 GCA_035257465.1 Pyrinomonadaceae bacterium
AGGTGTTCTTCGATTTCCGTTTGGAACTCTAACTCGCGAGGCTCATTGCGAAACGTGTCTCGCATTCTTTGCCATAGCTTCCTGACCCTTCGCGCGATCATTATCTCTGACCCTCCAGTTGCAGGAGGCGGTGGATCACACCGGAGATCCGCTCCCAGTCTTCTGTCTCTCTCGCTAGTTGCTTCAGGCCCCTCTTTGTAATCGAATAGAATTTCGCCTTGCGGTTGTTCTCAGAAGCGCCCCACTCCGCTGCGATCCATCCTTCCTGTTGCAACCGCAAGAGGGACGTGTAAACGGTTCCTTCGTTCAGGCGAAGCACCTCTTCGCTCAACTGCTCCAAGCGGCGCGCGATTCCGAATCCGTGGAGCGGACCCATCGCCTGTAGCGTTTTTAAGATCATCAGATCGAGCGTGCCCTGCAGCACCTCTGATTTTTTGCTGATGTCACCCCTTCCTTTGGCCATTGCAAAGAAGATAGCAGCTCCTCCTTTGGGATGTCCATAGGTAACGTTAAGTCATTCTCCCCAGGAACAGAGGGCATCTAAAAAACAGAAACATATTTCTTGGATTCGTACAATTCAAAACAAGGACTCCTCCTGTAAGGCAACCGGGGTAAACTAACGGGCTATCGATTCCTAAAAAGCGATCACTAAAAAGCAATTCGTAAAGGGCGATCCCTAAAAAGCGATTCCTAAGAAGTCAGGAAGTAAACCATGGAGCTCAAAAACTATTCGCTATCAGTTGCCGCACTTCTATTTTTCATCAACGGTGCTTGCATTGCGCAATCACAGTTGCCCGATACACCCGCCGGTAACCAGGCGAAAGGGTGGCTGGAAGTTTTCAACGCGGGAGATGTGGAGAAGCGTAGGGAGTTCCTGCAAAAGAATTATCCGAGTCGCTTGGAACGCTTTGATCGCGAAACAGAAATGCGACGCGGGACTGGTGGTTTCGACGTCGTGAAAGTCGCAGAGTCGACACCAACCAAAATTGTCTTGCTGATCCAGGAACGCCTGGGAGATCAGCTCGCTCAATTTACCGTTGAAGTTGAGCCCGCTCCGCCACACGTTGTTAAGCAATTCCAATTTCAAGTTCTCCCACGAACGGGGGAGTTTGCCATTCCTCACTTGAACGAGAGTGAGTTGGTCACCTCATTGCGAAAGCGTCTGGATGAAGTACTAGCCGTCGATCTTTTCGCGGGCGCAGTACTCGTCGCTAAGGTTGGCATGATGATTGGCAAGATGGATGGCAAGACTGGTTTTGCACAAGCGTATGGACTGGCAGATCGTGAAAAGAAAACGCCGAACACCTTGAAGACGCGCTTCCGACTCGGTTCGATGAACAAGATGTTCACCGCAGTCGCCACACTTCAACTTGTACAAAACGGAAAACTCGATCTGAAAGCACCACTGGGCAACTACCTGACCGACTACAAAAACAAGAACGTTGCCTCGAAAGTTACGATTGAACAGTTGCTTTCGCACACTGGAGGCACGGGCGATATCTTTGGTCCGGAGTTCGACAAGAATCGACTTGAGTTAAAGACACTACAGGATTATGTGAAGCTCTACGGCAATCGCGGACCGGAGTTTCAACCAGGCAGTCAGTGGAAGTACAGCAACTACGGTTTTCTTTTGTTGGGTGTGATAGTTGAGAAAGTTAGTGGTCAGAGCTACTACGACTATGTTCGAGATCATATTTTCAAGCCATCAGGAATGACCGCTACTGCTTCGGAGCCGGAAGACCAGGTGGTTGCCGATCGCAGCATTGGTTACATGCGATCAGATGGCACGAGTTGGCAGCCCAACACTGACACGCTTCCGTATCGCGGGACTTCTGCGGGTGGCGGTTATTCGACGGTTGATGATCTGTTGAAGTTTGCGACGGCACTCCAAACAAACAAACTACTCAAACCGCAGTACACCGAGATGCTCACGACGGGGAAAGTCGAGACAACGTTTGGCGGTAAGTATGCGTATGGATTTCAGGAAGCCTCTGTGAACGGCATGCGATGCTTCGGCCATGGCGGGGGCGCGCCCGGGATGAATGGCGAGTTGAAAATCTGCCCGGCCCCGGGTTATGTCGTCGCGGTTTTGTCGAACCTTGATCCGCCGGCGACTCGAGTTGCAGACTTCATTACTAATCGACTGCCGACGAAGTGAAGGCTTAGGGTCGTTGGGGAGTGGATAACACTGATTTTGCCCTCCTGGACAGTCGGACTACTGCCCCGCGTCCTCGAGCTTCTGATCTGAATCCTACGAATTCCTCAGGCCGCCTTCTTGAAGAGGTTGCACAGAGACTAAGCTGTCTTGCATAGCTTTGCATTCTTCGAAAAGGCACTATGGCCCTCCTTGACAGTCGGGCTACTGCCCCGATCATCTGGCAATCAAATGCCCGACAGCTGTAGCCTTTGATCGAAATTCATCTTACGGAAACCAATGCAGATTCGCTCGAGGTCAACAGGCTCGACGTTGCCTAAGTCCAATTCGTATTCGCGAGACTCAGTACGCAATAGTATGGTTGCCGCGTCCTTGTCAAAGTGCACTTCGCGGAGCAGGTCACGCTCATCATCGTCCTCTGATTCCAAGGACACCGTTACGCCGCGTTCTGACTGATCGAGGAAAGCCTCGTACATCGGCGTGCGTAATAGCACGAGGCTGTTGATTCCTTCGGGATCATCAATTCTCACAAGAGCGAAAGAGACAATGAGGTCCTTACCCATTTCGGTTGTTATAAAGTCAACGGTATCCATGGTGAAAAAATGCTCTAAGCGACTCTTACAATAATGAGATGAATTCTTCAACTGTAATTCCGGTTTGGCGAATGATGGCGCGGAGCGTTCCGCGATCGAGTTCTTTATGATTAGGAATCGTTGTTTGAGAGGGTGGGGACCTGCGCACCACGACGATGTGACTGCCGCGTTGTCTGTAAACTTCGAATCCAATCTTGGCGAGGGCTTTCACACAATCAGCGCCCGAAATGACGGGCAGCTTACTCACGCAGCGACCTCAACCAACTCGACGCGGTCTTCAGGAATTGGTTCGCCGCGTTCACGCAAAACCTCCTCATGTAACGAGATTGCCTCGCGTACGTTTTCCAGAGCCTCCTCGCGTGTTTTGCCCTGGCTAATACAGCCTGGAAGGCTTGGGACTTCAGCTACCATAAACCCATCTTCGCCGGGATATAAAAGGACTCGTCGTGTCATAGTTGAGATTCTAACCCAGAATTCCCTGTTCGCTGAACGCCATCGGCGAAGGACTCTTCATGCAAAAGGTAAATTACATTAGCCATAATCCTGATAGCGGGTGGTGGGTGCCAAGGTAAAACTCAAGATGCGCAAAATTGCAGGTGAGAAGTGCGTCTTGGACAGCTTTGCATTCTTCGAAAGAAGGATTATCGTAAGCACCACTTTCAATCGCATAACGACTGCCCAGTCCCCTGACATTCAAATCGGTATTCAACTAGACCGGAAGGAGAAACTCTTATGGTCCAATGGAAACCCGATCCCACTTTCTATCCGTCGCCACGCATGGCAATGCAGGCACCCGCTGAGACACTCGCATACGTAGCGGCCTTCAATCCCAATAAAAATGGCCAAGAGCGGAAGCCGGACGCAATGACTGTTGTCGATCTTGCGCCGGCGTCTCCCACTTACGGCACAGTAGTGGGGAAAGTAGACATGCCGAAACCTGGCGATGAGCTGCATCACTTTGGTTGGAATGCCTGCAGCTCCGCGCTCTGTCCTTACGCGCCACATCCGCACATTGAACGTCGCTATCTGGTTGTGCCCGGCTTGCGTTCATCGCGAATCCACATTCTTGATACCAAACCCGAACCAAGACACCCACAGATCGTAAAGGTTATTGAACCGGAGGAAGTCTTAAAACGAACCGGCTATTCTAGATTTCACACCATTCATTGCGGGCCAGAAGGAATCTATGTGAGTGGTTTGGGAAATCCGGAAGGCGAAGGGCCGGGTGGTGTCTTCCTGTTGGACCATTTCTCATTCGATGTGTTGGGACAGTGGGAAGTTGAACGTGGGCCACAATATCTCGCGTACGACTTTTGGTGGCACCTTGGACACGACACGATGATCACCAGCGAGTGGGGCACGCCAAACATGATTGAAAACGGTTTGGTGCCAGACCTTCTTCTCAATAGCAAATACGGTCATCAACTGCACTTCTGGGATTTACGCCGAAGGAAACATCAGCAGTCGGTCGATCTTGGCGCCGAGCAGCAATTGGTTTTGGAGTTACGTGCCGCTCATGATCCAACAAAAGCTTACGGGTTTGTCGGCGTCGTAGTATCACTTAAGGATTTGTCGAGTTCTATCTGGCTGTGGCATCGCGACAACGATGAATGGAAAGTAACGAAAGTGATCGAAATCCCGGCCGAGCCCGCAGAAGCCGAACAACTGCCGCCATTGCTACAGGGCTTCAAAGCGGTCCCGCCGTTAGTAACCGATATAAATCTTTCCCTCGACGATCGCCAACTGTATGTCTCCTGCTGGGGCACTGGTGAAATGCGTCAATACGATGTTTCTGATCCATTCAACCCGAAGCTGACCGGCTCGGTTCACCTTGGAGGAATTGTCCGCCGAACACCACATCCGAAGAACCCAGACCAACCTTTGAATGGAGCGCCACAAATGGTCGAAGTTAGTCGGGACGGTCGACGTGTGTACTTCACAAACTCGCTCTATCACGCTTGGGATGAGCAGTTCTATCCTGAAGGCATACGTAGTTGGATGGCGAAACTCGACGCTAATCCTGCAGGTGGACTTTCCGTGGATCCGAAATTCTTTGTTGAGTTTGACGGTTATCGATCCCACCAGATTCGTTTGGAAGGCGGCGATTGCTCATCTGACTCTTACTGCTATCCATGAGCCGAGTCTGGCCCTGGCTAATCCTATTTGGTCTCGGCGCCTATCACGGAATTAACCCCGCAATGGGTTGGCTCTTCGCTGTGTCGTTAGGACTACAGCATAGGAGCCGCCGTGCGGTGTTAATGGCAATACCACCGATTGCCATTGGGCATGCGATTTCGATTGTGCTTGTCGTGGGACTCCTGTGGCTGGCCCAGGCGAGCTTGCCTTTGACGTGGGTTCGGTATGGCGCGGCAGCAATACTGTTTGCTTTTGGCCTTTCACGCCTTATTCGCTCTCGCCATCCGAAGTGGGTGGGGATGCGAGTGGGGTTTCGGGATCTAACGTTGTGGTCGTTTCTCATGGCCTCCGCCCACGGAGCAGGGTTAATGCTTATGCCGGTCCTGCTCGGCTCCGACCACAGTTCACACGCAAGTCATAACGCTCACCTCGCTCCTCAGCAGATGCCTTCCATGAATGATCAATCGCAATGGTTGGCGGCCGTTTTGGTTCATAGCGCGGGATATCTGTTGGTGTCGCTGCTGATTGCTCTTTTGGTCTACGAAAAACTTGGATTGTCGTTATTGCGTCGTGCCTGGTTCAACGTTGATGTGGTTTGGATGATTGCGTTGATGATTAGCGGTATCGCGCTTCTGATTATTTGACCCAACAGACGCCATCCTTGACAGTGGGGCTACGGCCCCGATCGGTAGCTTTCGGTCATCAGCAAACCTGACTGTGTTGAAAAAGTGTCTACCGCAGAGCCGGCACCTCATATTCTGAATAGAACAAAGTCCGTTGTCCCAAAGAAAGTGTCTTCGGTGTTATGTAGTCGGAGTGTTACGTAAGAGGCTGTATCAAACCTGGGGACATTTGGACCATGACCAATAAAGATCTGATTTCTACACTATTGTCGACATTTCTCTTTGTCGGCACCGTACTAGCACAAAATCCGGTTGAGTCGAGTCCCCTAACCACCGGGCGCGAGATACACCTCATAATTCCTGAGGATGTCCTTTCTATTCGAGAGCTCAGAGAACTCCAGATCTCTCCTGATGGTAAGCAGGTGGCCTTTAGGGTCAGGGAACCTGTGGACCCTAAACTCCCCAGGGCGCCACGCACGTCTAACATCTGGATTGTACCGACAGACGGGCAGCAGTCTGCGCATCCTCTGATGCCGAACCTTAAGAATGCTACGAGTCCGCGATGGTCACCCGATGGTCTTTGGTTGGCATTTCTTTCCGATCGCGAAGAATCAGGTGTTGATAATCCCGACGCCACAACTCAAATCTACTTGCTGCGTAGCGATGGCGGTAAGGCTGAACGGCTAACTTCAGTTCCAGGTGGTGTGGAAGACTTCGCGTATTCACCTGATGGCAAGATGGTTGCCTTTATCGCACGTGATCAAGCGACGGCTAAAGAGCAGGAAAGACAAGCAGCAGGTGACGATGGAATTGAAGTTGATTGGAATTTCAAACACTCGAGGCTGTGGGTCGTGAGCCTTTCGGATCGTAAGGCCGTACAGATCACAAAACAGGATTTTGAAATCAATGAATTTGCATGGTCTCCGAGAGGCGACGAAATCGCCCTCGTTGTCGCTCGGAGTCAAATGCCTGAAGACTCACTTCTGCTTTCCCTGGTAGTGGTAAATCGATCAACGGGTGACGTTGCGCGAACTCTCAGCACCAACGTCTCACCGATTTCAGGACAGCTTAGATGGTCCCCCGACGGTCGCTCGATCATATTTGTTGAGGGCCCACCGACCAGGGA
>DATEXA010000018.1:0-31658 GCA_035257465.1 Pyrinomonadaceae bacterium
GGACCACACCATCGCGAACGTAAGCGAGACTTACACTGGCTCCAGAATTCCCATTTACCTTTACCTTGCCACCGATCGTGTGACCTGGTTCACTCCGATAACGAATATCGACTGTGGCTTCCTCTCCCGCGCGTACTTGGATCTCCGTTGCTGTATCACGCGTTGACGATGGTGCATAAGTGGGAGCATCGAAGTCGGTGGCATTCAAGCCGCCTTGCATTGCACCTCCGCCTGCCTGCACTAAATACGATCCTGGGGCGAGGCCGTAGATTCGGTAGATGCCTCGATCGTCAGTTGATCCTTCGGAGAACGAGAAGACGCGGCCCCTGGTGGGTTTTCCATTCGCATCGCGGACCATGAATGCACGGACGCGCACGCCCAATACTGGATCGCCGTTAGGATTCGTGACGTTCCCGGTAATTACCCCTCCACGGATCAATTCCAGTCTTACAGCATCTCCAACGCGATAAGTGGGCATAGGACTGTCGAGATCGAGTGGAGCGGTTACGTAAGCAGGCGAAATTGCCGTTACGTAGTAGAGGGCGTTATCCAAGCCGCTGACCTGGAAGTTGCCTTCAAGATTAGAGGTGGCGGAGCGACCGCTAGACACGATTCCGGCTGGTCTGATGGAGATTGTGGCACCGACTAACGGCTGACCAGTGTCGTTGACTACTTTTCCCGATATGATGCCTGTTCTTGCTTCTTCCGCTGGTTGTTGAGCGCTCGAGTAAGCGCAGGTGAGGATGATGAAGGCAAGGACAAAGAGCGTCCGATAAACTTTAGTTCGTCGTTTGTTTGGGTTTGGGAATCTTTGGTAGAGCATGGCGCGATGCTATCCAAGGAATTAGTTAGCGTTTCGATAGGTAACCGGCGCGAAGCAACTGAACCCAGGTAGACTCCCGGTTGTTCGTACAATCGCTTCGCTGTCCTGCATTGAATTCACGAGACCAATCACGGCGGAGTTTGTCCCGCAAGATCCAAAGTGATCGTTACGTCGCTAACGACACCATCCTGTAGAACCACATCCTGCTTCACCTCAGGTCGCGGTCTGAGGCCAGGACCGGAGACGGAAACTGAAATCTCATATGAACCAGCAGGAAGACCCTCAACTAAAAAGCGGCCACGCTCATCGACATTCGGTGGACGAATAGTTGGTACCTCTCCCGCTTTTAATAATCGAACGAAAATGCGAGCACCTTGAGGCAGTGGTCCGTTTTCGATCGTAACGAAGCCACGTATCGTTGCCGTTCCATAATTGATTATCACTCGCACGCCAGTAATTTGTTCCCCTTCTTTGACCTCAAGCCCACGCCGTTGAACCATTCCATCACGTTCAACTCGCGACAGCATGAATCCTTTGATCTGATTCAGAGCGTTCACTGGATTGATCGAAAGATTTGCTATTCCTTCTCCTAGTCCGCCAAGTCGGAAACTTCCGTCGCCGCCAATTGTTGCCCTGGAGGACGAGCCCATCGATTTCGCGTTGGGGTTTTGAACGTAGGCCTGAATCTGCAGTTGAGTCAGTTTCGCGAACGCACGTTTGTCCTCAGTTTCCAATACCACGATCCCTGAAATCGACGCGCCCTTCACGACTCGAACCGTGACGCCAGTTACATCAGCATCGATGATGTCAAAGTTGGTGTTCTCAGCACGAAGGTCGGAGTTCGTATCCGACATCATCAACACACTGTATTTGCCGGGTATCAAACCCTCTGCACGAAACTCCCCAAGCGCATTACTCATTACAACCTGCGGTATGAACTCGTATTGATCGCCGACAACTCTTTGCAAGCCGAACCTAATGTTCGCAACCGGTTCGCCTTTCTCAGCGTTAATGACACGTCCACGTGCCGAGAACGTCTCAAAAGGTCGGCCAAGTGTTATATCAATATTAGTTGCTTCGCTTCCTTCACTTACCTCGAGTAGAGTCGCCTTTGTGTGGTCTGTTGCGTCGGGAAAGAAGACCTCTTTATATGAAACATATGAAACTCGGCCGAAGGGACCGCTGCCGCCTGGGTAAACGTTGTCACCGCGTCCTGCGGACACTTTGTAGCGACCTGGCATCAATCCAAACATCCGATAGATGCCGCGATCGTCAGTCGTGGAAGTGTTGGCAGGCGATAGAGGACGCTCTTGAACTTGACCTTGAGGTGTTCGAAGGTTTGTCGGATCAGCCCTGAAAAGACGAACGACTTGTTGAATCACCGGGCGACCGTCGGCGTCGGTGATTTTTCCAGTTATCACGCCGCCGCGAACGAGTGCGAAGTTTATGTTCTCGATATTCTCGCCGTCACCAACTACAACGCTGCGTGATCTCGAGTTGACGTCCGCAGGGATATAGCCGAGCGCTCCAAAAGCAACTTCATAAGCACCGGGCGCGACGTTATTAATCTTGTAGTTGCCATCCTGATCAGTGGTGGCACGCGGACGCGATTCATATGGATTGAAGTAATCTGGTCTGCGTAGTGCAACGGCGATACCAGGTGCGCCTTTTTCTTTAATCGTTACTTTGCCCGAAACGGAACCAAGTGGCTTGGTGGTTTTGGAAGTGACTTGAGTCTGAGCAAAAACGAGAAGTGAAGAAACGAGAATCAGAAGGCTTAAAGTGACTACCCGAACAATGGAAGAACTCATAAAGTTGCTCCGTCAGGTTTGCGAGGTGTGGTGCGCGGATGATAGCGCAACGGAGCAGCGTTTGTCGTTATTGAAGAAGCGACTCTAGAAACTGAGGTCCAAGGCGAAAGACCGTAGTTGTCAGCTTTAAGTTCCTACTGTTAGGATCAATTCGGAATGGCTCAACTGAAAATCACCGACGCAAGTGGCCGACAATGGCAGTTCAGTTTTGTACCTCAGGCCGTTTGCACGATCGGCCGCGCTCCAGACAATACGGTGGTTCTAGATGATCCAAGAGCGTCCCGCTACCACGCCCACATCAAACATAACGATAACGGTTCATATACGATCGTCGACGGCGCTGTGATTAATGGTCAGCTTCGTCGCAGTGCCAACAAAGTCTTTATCAATGGCGATGCTCAGGTTGAGCAGCTATTGAAGAATGGCGATCGCGTTACCATCGGTGCGAGCACATTACGCTTTGAACAGACGCCGGAAGAGCGGACAACCGACGTTCGTTACGACGACAAACCTCTCGGACATACGCAACTGCTCATTTCTGCAAACGACGTGATGAGCACAGTGCTGCGTTCCAAGGATGAAATCGTTGCGACTCCGGCGCACGATAAGATGCTCGACACTTTGCAGCGTAAGGCAAACATCCTGACGGCGCTGTATGAGATGAGCAAAACTCTCGGTTCCGTTTTTGATCTGAACGCTATCTTTGAAAAGGCCACCGATGTGATCTTTAGGTCGACACCGGCTGATCGTGTAGTCGCTTTACTCGTGGAGCCAGGACAAAGCGGTAATCCTGAGGATGCTGAGTTGACTCCGATCGCGATGCGTGCTCGGGACAATAAACTCGAAGCGCACGCTCGTAGGCTGTCGATCGGACGGACGATCACTCGTAAAGTAATGAAGGACCGAGTGGCATTGTTATCTCAGGATGCCGCTTCAGATGAACAATTCGCCGGCGTCGATTCAATCGTGTCGCAAGGTGTGCGTTCAACCATCTGTGCGCCGTTAGTCGCCGACACTCGGGTTCACGGCGCGTTGTACGCCGATCGACTCGATCCGTTTGCGGCCTTCAAGCCGGACGATTTGGAGTTGATCAGTGCGGTTGCGGCGCAGACCGCCATCGCTGTTGAGAACGCACGCGCTCACGAACGTCTGGCTCGCGAAGAAGTTGCGCGAGCAAACTACAGCAGGTTTCTTCCGGAGTACGTTGTGAAGCAAATGCTCGAGAATCCGGATTCGTTCAAGCTTGGCGGCGTGAACCAAACGATCACTATACTCTTCGCAGACATTCGTGGATTCACCCGCATATCCGAGCACGCACCGCCTGAAAAGATCGTGAGTTTGCTTAACAGGTACTTCTCGGCAATGACCGATATTATCTTTGCGCATGGGGGAACACTCGACAAATACCTTGGTGATGGCTTGATGGCTTTGTTTGGTGCGCCAACCGCCACTCCTGAGGATGCGTCTAACGCTTTGAATGCTGCTGTCGCGATGCAACGACGAGTCCTGGGTATTAACATGGAGTTGATGAATGAAGGATTGCCGGAAATTGGAGTTGGTATTGGTCTGCACACCGGTGAAGTAACTGTGGGCTACATCGGATCGGAAAGACGATCGGAATATACGGCCATCGGTGATGCGGTGAACACGGCATCAAGACTTGAAAGCAATGCGAAAGGTGGAGACATCTTAATTAGTGATGCCACAGCGAAGGCCGCTCACAGCCGTTACAAGTTGGAGCCACGTGAAGCAATCATGGTGAAGAATCGTCAGCAACCAGTTGCGCTATGGGAAGTTGACTGGCAACGTGCAAGCGGTGCGTGGTAGCAGATTGTTGATTTCTGATTGCTGATTGCTGATTTCTGATTTGAGGAGGCAGCAACGTAGTAACTCAGGTAAAATCAGCAATCAGCAATATTCAATCTGGGAGGAGTAAAGGTGAACACACACGGACAGTGCTAGGAGTCCGTAGTTGTTCACTTTTTAGTTTTTATGTCCATCATCGCCAAGACAGGTTCGTTGATTGGTCTTAACGCGCTGCGAAACCTTGTATCCGATTCAATGGCGATCGACATGGGATCAGCCAACACGATTATTGCTGTCCGTGGTCGCGGTATTGTCGTTGATGAACCATCGGTTGTTGCGGTTAACAAAATCACGGGTGAAATTATTGCAGTCGGCAGTGAAGCGCACAAGATGCAGGGCCGCGAAGCGCGAGATGTTGCGGTTATCGCGCCGTTAGTTGATGGGGTGGTTGCCGATTTCGAACGAACGAAATTTTTGCTCGACCACTTTGTCAGGTTGGCACGGAGCGGAATTTCACATTTCAGCCGGCGGGCAATCATGAGCGTGCTTTCGGAAGTTACGCAGGTCGAACAACGTGCGCTGTTGGCTGCCGCTGAGCAAGCCCGTATTAGTCGGGTCTACATGATTGAGGAAGGACAGGCAGCCGCGATCGGGGCCGGCGTTCCTATTTCAGATGAGCACGCATCAGCCGTAGTTGATATTGGTGGCGGTTCGACAAACATCGCCACGATTGTCAGCGGTTCGATCATCGCGTCACGCGCTGAACGACTTGGCAGTTCTGACATTGATTCAGCCATCATGGATCGTTTGCGGCGCCATCACGGGATGACCATTGGAATTCCATCTGCTGAACGTTTGAAACTCGAGTTGAGCTCAGCTATTGAGCCAAAAGATCCCGATAAAAAGATCGAAGTCCGAGGGCGCGACGTTCAGACCGGCGGTCCAAGTGCCGTCGATATCACGGCAGGCGAAATCTATGGAGTTACAGTGCCGATAGTGCGCCAGCTCGCTGATGGAATCAGTCAGATGCTGACGGGACTTGCGCCCGAGGTTGCGGGAGATATTTACGAACGTGGTTTGATCTTGACTGGTGGGGGCGCATTGCTCGACGGCTTGCCACAATACTTACAGCGGCAATTAGGTGTTGCTGTGAGAGTCGCTGATGAACCGCGTTTTGCATCCGTGCGTGGACTGTCTCAACTCTTCGATGAACCGCTATTGTTACGACGAGTGGCGCGAACCGAGGCGCATCCAATGATCGACACCGAAGCAACCGCCTTCGAGACGTAATGAACATCCTTGAGCTGTATAAGCGTCAAATCACTGTCGCCCATGTTTATGGCATTCCAGTGCGCATCGATTTTCGATGGTTCGTTGTTTTTTGCCTAAGCGCCTGGTTGATTGCTGTAAATCTCGCGCATGGCGGCATGTGGGTTGGGAGCAGAACTCTAAAGCCGGTTAGTGAAGTAACAGCTTGGATACTCGCAGGCGTCACAACGTTCGGATTGTTTCTTTCTGTGTTCGGTCATGAGCTTTCTCACGCATTGATGGCGCGCGCTGAGGGAATCGAAATTGAAGAGATCGTGCTTCATCCTTTCGGTGGACTTGCGCGTTTGCGAAAAGAACCCGAAAGCCCGCGAGCTGAGTTTCGGATTGCGATCGCTGGACCAGCCGCGAGTTTCCTATTCGGTGTTGTTGCCTTCATCCTGCTCCTGCCAGTCAACAGATTGGGTTATGAAACTGCCGGAGGTGTTCTCCTACTAATCAGTGCCGGGAATCTACTGCTCGCGATCTTCAATCTGTTCCCCGGATACCCTTTAGATGGCGGCCGTGTTTTGCGTGCCATCTTGTGGCGACGAACCGGCGACATTCGCGAAGCCACTCGGCTGGCAGGTATCTGCGGAATGCTCATTGCCGCGATTCTGATCATCTTTGGCATATATATGATCGTCGCGCCAAACTTTCGTTCCTACTTCATGGGGTTATGGTCAGTCCTGGTCGGCTTGTTCCTGTTCGATGCGGCCTACGGCGTGGTCAAACACACGCGAGTACACCTGCAGCACGTGGTTGGCGAAGCGATGTCAGCGCCATTTTCGATTGAACCCGATTTACTGATAAGTTGTCTCATCGATTCTGTCTTGCCACTTCACCGCCAGGTTGCATTTCCTGTGGCTCGAGATCGCCGTCTGCACGGAATTCTGGCGCTCGAAGATCTCAAGTCATTGCCACGCGAACGTTGGCATTCGACGAAGGCTGTTGATGTGATGCGACCGATTGGACCTCGTTTCTTTGTCGAGCCGAGCGCCACGTTGGACTACGCGCGAGAGTTGATGAAACGGAATGGCGTTGGGTCCCTTGCAGTCGTCGGAAAGAACGGAGAACTCGTCGGGTTTATTCAAAATGGCACGGTGAAGCTTAAGAAACGCACTCGGGAAGCAAAGCAACGAACGGCCTAGAGTCTTGGCGCAATGCAGGCATGTTGCGCAGCCTGTAGAAGGTTCCTTTCAAATATCACACCATTGCCAGAGCTAGTCTTTTCCGCGATAATCCTCAAAGAATCGTCAAATCAGTGCTCGAAGGAATTTCCTTATGTTGGCCGTTCTGGGCGCGCTCTTTGCCAACGCACTCATCGCCTTATTAAAGCTGGTCGCAGCCTGGATCACAGGCTCCTCCGGCATGATGGCAGAAGCACTCCACTCGATTGCCGATACAACAAATCAGGTCTTTTTGCTACTAGGTCTAAGGTTTTATAAACGACCAGCTTCAGGCAAACATCCCTTCGGGTTTGGAAAAGAACGGTTCTTCTGGTCTTTCATAGCTGCGATTTTCATCTTTGGTGTTGGCGCGACCTATGCGATTTACGAGGGTGTCGTAAAAATAGCACATCCACATGCGCCGACCAGGTTGAACTGGGCATATTCTGTACTCGCTATTTCGTTTGTGCTCGAATCAGTATCCATAACGTTAGCGTTCTACCAGGAGATAAAAGAAGCACATCACGAAGGGCTAACATTTGGTGAGTATCTACGCGAGTCGAAAGACCCGACCGCGAAGACAGTGCTCTTTGAAGATTCAGCAGCTCTTCTTGGGATTGTGATCGCCGCAGCTGGGCTAGTTCTAACTGAATATCAGGTGGGAGGCTCTGCAGGAGCGTATTGGGACGGCATTGCTTCGATCGTGATTGGTTTGGTGCTGGCAGTTGTGGCGTTCATACTGGCGCGATCTTCGCGAGGTCTGTTGCTTGGTGAAGCAGCCAGTGCGAAAACAGTAGAAGCCATAACGCAGGCGATTGAGAGTCATCCAAATGTTGAAAGAGTGGTTGAATTGCTGACAATGCACCTGGCACCGAAGCAGATTTTAATCAATGCGCACGTTAAAATGCGAGAGGATCTTTTGACCAGTGAAGTCGAGCGTACTGTCGAGGAAGTTGAAGCTAGAATTAAACAGGCGGAGCCAAAGGTTGAAATGATTTTCCTGGAAGCTGCGCGCGATCAACCGCTGCCGACTCGCGAACCGCTGGCCCAAAACGCAAGCTAAGAACAAGGGGTACTTCGCGCGGGCTTGGAGAAATTAACTTGTTTACGTTACGCCCCGATTCAGTCCAGAGACACCAGACAAGATGCTACTGCTACTTCCATACACCGAGTATCTGAGACGTATCGTTGAGCCGCGCAATATCGCGGACATCGTTTTCGTCTTTTTACTTGTGTATGGAGTTCTTAAGCTCCTGCGGGGCACACGCGCCGTGCCCATGGCCGCAGGGATTGCAGTCATCGTTTTCTTCTACTGGCTTTCCATAAAACAGGACCTGGCAACACTAGAGTTCGTTCTTAGTAACGGAATCTTTTATATCGGCATTGCCATCATCGTTCTTTTCCAATCGGAGATTCGACAAGCGCTGATCACTTTTGGCAACCGCTTTCGTATGCCTTTAACGCGAGCGCATCGAGGCCAATTCGGTGAAGGTGTGTACGACGAGGTAATCCTTGCAGCGACCACGCTGGCTTCCACCAAGACTGGCGCACTAATCGTAATTGAGCGCAACGTTGGACTGAAAAATGTCACCGACGGTGGAGTTAAACTGGACGCGGAGCTTAGCTATGATTTACTTGTGAGTATCTTTAATCCTGCCAGTCCACTTCATGATGGTGCTGTGGTTGTTCGTCGTCATCGAATTGCGGCGGCTTCGTGTTTTTTGCCGCTCACACTTAATCCGCGTCTTTCAAAAGATCTCGGCACGCGCCATCGAGCAGCTATCGGCGTGACCGAAGATACAGATGCAGTCGCCGTTGTCGTCTCCGAAGAAACCGGATTAATTTCGTTTGTTCAGGCGGGTGACATTAAGCGTGGAATGGACGCAACCAAGTTGCGTGAAGCGATCTTCGACGCACTGGACGCGCTGCCAAAAAAGGAAAAAGGTTCGCAGAAGGGTGAACCAGACAAAGAGACCGAGGAGATTGCACCGGTCTGATTCCGCGATTGAGTCTTACGTATGCCCTACCAGGATGTAGACGAAGTTACTTCTGAGCCGACGCGGACTCCGAGTGGTGTCGAGAGAATCTTCCGTCGAGTGTTTGTTGAAGACTGGACTTTGAAACTTCTGTCTCTGGCAATAACGGTAACGTTATGGTTGGTTGTAACCGGACAGAACAAACCCATAACAACTCATGTGAACGTACAACTGAATTTTGTCAGACCACAGTCGCTTGAGATCAGCAACGATCCCCCTAAGACCGTTGACGTAACACTCGTGGGAAGCCGAATCAAGTTAGACAGGTTGAGTGCGCCTGATTTGATTGCAACGATCGATCTCACTGATCAGCGACCTGGTGAACGAATGATCAGGTTGTCAGAAAGAGCGCAGTTGTCTTTGCCGAACGGTGTAAGAGCGACCGCTTTTTCACCTTCAGCGATTCCAATCCAGCTCGAGCCGATGATCGAAAAACAAGTTCTTGTGGAACCAAAAATTAGTGGCAAACCCGCAGATGGTTATGAGATCTATTCGACGACTGCAGATCCTGCCGCCGTGAATGTCCGAGGTCCCGCTGGTCACTTGACCGTACTCGATAAACTACCAACCGAGGCGATCTGGTTGGCTGGTCAAAAGGAAGGCTTTACGGCTGCAAACGTCGCTATCGAGATTTCAGATGTGAAGGTTGACGCATTGGATCCGGCTGTGAATGTTCAGGTCACAATAGGTGAACGACGAATTGAACAAACGTTTTCTAACGTTCCTGTAGTTAGTCAATCAGGGAAGAACTTCACACCTCGGGTTGCTACAGTGACGATTCTTGGCCCAGCGTCGGATCTGGAACGATTAAATAGCGACGGGCTAAAAGTTGTTCTGAACGATGCGCTCGAGCCCCGTGTCGATGTGCCATCAGTAGCTCAAGGCGCCGTAGTTTTGAAATCAATCAGTCCTTCAAAGTTCAACAAGTCGACGAAATAACCCCTTCAAACCTTCCTCCTGCGATTAATAAATGAAATCACTTTTTGGCACCGACGGTATTCGAGGCGAAGCAGGCAAATTTCCACTCGATGCCCCTACAGTAAACCTTATCGGTGCGTCGCTGGCGCGTTATCTCAAGAGTGTTTCCAGTGAATCACCCTTAATAATAATTGGCCGCGACACGCGAGAGTCGGGAGACTGGCTCGAGAGTTCGCTGTTTGAGGGTGCTTCTAACGCAGGCGCGACTTGTCTTTCAGCGGGTGTTATCACCACACCGGGAGTTGCATATCTAACTCGCGACTTGCAGGCAGATGCCGGAGTTGTGATCAGCGCATCTCACAATCCATTCCACGACAATGGCATTAAGATCTTCGCACAATCTGGTAAAAAGATTCCTGACGAAGTCGAGCGTTACATTGAAGCGGAGATAATCGCCAATCAGCAAAGTACCGCTGCGGTAACGAGCAATGCGCTACGCGAATCATTCCTTACGGAAGATGAACTTAGAAACCGATATTTGAAATTTCTGTGTGACAACATCGGTGCGGGACTAAATCTGAGCGGAATAAAGATCGTTGTCGATTGTGCGAACGGAGCGAGCTCGGCGCTAGCACCTCACTTATTCGAAACACTCGGCGCTAGCGTTGTTGCAATCAACGCCTCTCCAAATGGTAGAAACATAAACCTAAATTGCGGATCGCTTCATATCGAGTCATTACAATCAAGAGTTGTCGCGGAAAACGCGAACCTCGGTATTGCGTTTGATGGTGATGCTGATCGCGCTTTGTTTGTCGACGAAATAGGTAACATTGTGGATGGTGATGCGACGTTATGGGTTTTGACCAACCAGCTACTTCGGCAAAATCGATTGAAGAGTAATATCGTCGTTGCTACGGTGATGAGCAACATAGGCCTCGAAATAGCTCTTCGTTCACGCGGAATTGAACTCGTAAGGACCGACGTAGGTGATAAGTATGTTCTTGAAGAGTTGCTGAAGCGTGATGCTAGTTTGGGTGGTGAGCAGTCAGGACACATTATCCTGTCGGAGGTGAGCCTTGCGGGCGACGGAATGATTACGTCGCTGTGCCTGCTGAGGTCTATCGCCGAGAGTCGCCAATCATTGTCAGAATTGACCGCTGAACTAAGCCATTATCCACAGGTGCTCATTAACGTTAGAGTCAGAGAGAAAGTGGACTTTGAGCGATTATCGACAGTGCAAGAGGCTGTGGCCGAGGTGAAGGAACGCCTTTCGCACAACGGCCGATTGATCTTACGCTACTCCGGAACCGAGCCGCTGGCCCGAGTGATGATCGAGGGCGCCGACCAGCACGAGATCGAGAAGTATGCCGAGGAGATCGCAGGTCGAATCAGGTCGGAGATCGGCGTGTAGGTTTTTTAAGAGCGTGAAATTTCTACACCCGTCAACCGAGAAAAATCTACATCACAGCAGACTTGAGTGTGATGCAAGATTCACTGCTTCTTTCGACTTTAACCGTTTCTCAAAGCAAAGTTAGCGCAGCTGATCCGCTTCCAAAAACTGTCTTGCACGGCACAGACGTTGCGATGTATATTGTGGGGCAAGAGAGACGGTTGGTGGATCCTCCGTCTCAAGTGGTTGCTGGGGTGAGGACAGTAACCACGAATATGGATGGGCGCGACGCACTCCCACGTATGTCGCGCCCATTCGCTTTTCTAGCCGACCAGTTTTTCAAGCTAACTTTGCAAACGGAATCGGAATCGAACTTACATGTTAGAATCGACATGTTTGTGTTGTGAGTCTCTTTTTGGTCTCATCAACGATTCAACTTTCCAATGCATCTGCTCCAGATCTCACTCAAATCTAATTCGAGAACAAGTGACATCAAGATCGCATCAGGTATTAGACGCGACTTGGGTCAACTAATTAGCGATTCAGATGAATTCGAACCAGGGCGCGTCTTGATCTTTTCGAACAAGCGCGTGTTTGATCTTTACGGCAAGGAAGTAGTTGCGAGCCTTCGTCGAAATAGATTACGGGTCTTTGAGTTTCTGATGCCGGAAGGAGAGCGTTACAAGTCATTTCGAGTACTCGAACAAGCTGTTTCATTTCTCGGCAACAACAGTTTCGAGCGTAATGATTTGGTTGTGGCCCTTGGTGGAGGCGTAGTTGGAGATTTAGCGGGGTTCAGTGCGTCGGTTTATCTCCGCGGTGTCCCCATTATTCAAATGCCTACGACGCTGTTGGCCCAAATAGATTCGTCTGTGGGTGGGAAGACTGGCATCAATTTATCCGTCGGCAAGAATATGGCAGGTGCGTTTTATCAGCCACCTCTCGTGTTGATTGACACTGAAACCTTGACGACGTTACCTAAGCGAGAATTAGTTGCCGGGTTTTGCGAGATGGTCAAACAATCGTTAGTAGCGAATAAGGCGCTCTTCAATACGACGACTAAACTCCTGGCGCAAGCGCAAAACGATCGCGGCGTGATTCATACTTCGAAGTTCGAAGCGTTGATTGCTGCTCACTGTGAATTCAAAGCATCGATCGTAGCCAACGACGAACGCGAAGCTACGAATCGATCGGATACGAGGTCGCGTCGTATTCTGAATTTTGGCCACACAACCGCACATGCGATCGAAGCGATTACTCACTATAAAGTCTTTCGTCATGGTGAAGCTGTGGGATACGGAATCCTCGTCGCTGGGGAGATTTCAAAAAATCTGGGTTTGCTATCGGACGTGGAGTTAGAATCTTTGCAGGATGCGGTTCATCACTGCGGTCAGCTACCAAAGGCCGACAATCTCGACATAAACCAAATCATCCGTGCATTGCAGCGCGACAAGAAAAGCGTCGGCGGTCAGATCAGCTGGGTATTGCTGGAGGGAATTGGCTCTCCGAGGATTGTTTCCGGGAGCGAAATAAGTGCGAAGTTATTGCGTCTCTCGCTACGCACTGGCCTGAAATCACCTGAGAGACGGAAAGACAAGTCCCACTAATGAAGAAGGATCACTCAAACGAACGAGGAGGTGCGTCCATCAAGTTTTTGATCGTGATGGCCGTGATTGGTTGCGGTGTTTATGCCGGCTATCAATATATACCGGTCGCCTATCAGGCTTACGTCTTCAAGGATCTGATGCAGCACTATGCTGATGCGGCCGCAGCCCAGGGCAAGCCGGCGACGTGGGCCGGAGAACAGTTGCAAAAGAGTGAGGCTGAGTACGAAATTCCTTCGACCGCAGTGATAACTCCGGGCGCCCAGAGTGAGCGAATTGAGGTGCGCGTCCAGTACACGCGGCCGATAGAGTTTCCTGGTTACACCTACGAGTATGAGTTTGACTACACTGCAAAGAGTGTGGCCTTCATTAGTTTCAAATAGACTCAGGTTAGGAATGAGGAGCGCCATCGAGAAAAGCTTTCAATTTTCTCGACCGGGATGGATGGCGTAGTTTGCGAAGTGCTTTTGCTTCGATCTGACGAATGCGTTCACGAGTCACCGCGAAGTGCTGTCCAACTTCCTCCAGAGTATGTTCCGATCCGGTTGAACCTAAGCCAAATCTCATCTTTATTACTTTCTCCTCACGAGGCGTCAGAGTAGCAAGTACCTCATCAGTGATCTCGCGCAGATTCGAAGCGACCACTGCATCCGCCGGGTTGAGTATCGACTTGTCTTCGATGAAGTCACCGAGATGCGAATCTTCTTCTTCCCCGATCGGTGTTTCCAGTGAAATAGGCTCCTGAGCAATCTTCAACACTTTGCGAACCTTCGACACTGGGATGTCCATCTTCCTCGCGATCTCTTCGCTGGTGGGTTCACGTCCAAGCTCCTGCACTAATGATCGTGAAGTACGTATCAACTTATTGATCGTTTCAATCATGTGCACGGGTATGCGAATGGTGCGAGCTTGATCTGCAATCGCTCGCGTAATCGCCTGTCGAATCCACCATGTTGCGTAGGTGGAGAACTTGTAACCCCTTCTCCACTCAAACTTGTCGACCGCCTTCATTAAGCCGATATTGCCTTCCTGAATCAGATCGAGAAACTGCAAGCCACGATTCGTGTATTTCTTCGCGATCGAAACGACTAGTCGAAGATTTGCCTCTACGAGTTCACGCTTCGCCTGTCCGGTTTGTTGCTCGCCGATAACAATTGCTTGCAGCGAACGCTTCACCTCAACCGGTGAAATGTGGTTTTCGAGTTCGATCTGTATTAGGCGTTTCTTTGCGGCCAGGATTCGACGTTTAAATTCCTTCTGATCGTCTGGTCGCAATCGTTTCTTTGAAAGACGTTCTGTGAAGATATCGATTTCGCGATCTGCTTCGCGAACCGATTTTTGAACGGCGCGAATTGAATTGATTAATCTCTGGCGCGCGCGCTCGGTTAGATTTAGACGGCCGATCTCTTGAGCAATTTCGAGACGTAGCCGGCCAACGCGACGGCGTAATCGAGTTAGTTTCTTGTTCTTCTTACCCCGCGACGCTTTTTGTTCTATTCCAACTTTTTCAAACTCTTTTAGACCAAGCTTGTAGATCTTACTGATGTTTTGAATACCCTCGATAGTCCAGCTTCGATACTCATCGGCTTTATCTTCGTCACCGGTTAGTTCTGCCTGTTCCGAAAACGTAACTGTTTCACGAATATTTACTCGACCCGCCTCAAGTTCCTCGCCGATCTTAAGCAATTCACGAACAGCGATCGGGGAACGAGCAATGGCCTTTTGGGTTTTGAGTTGGCCCCGCTCGATGCGCTTCGCAATCGCGACTTCACCTTCGCGAGTGAGCAGCGGCACGACACCCATTTCGCGCAAATAAAGTCGGACGGGATCGTTTGTTTTTTCGAGGGAGCCAGCGGAGAGATCAAGCTCGACGTCTTCCTCGAGCTCTTCTTCGTCTTCAGGGACAACGGCCGCGGCCTGTTCAAGGAGTCTTTCGTCAGAATCCGCGACAGCGATATTGGAGCCTTCCAGTTTCTGGAGAACATCCTCGATATCATCAGGTGAGACGACATTGTCGGGCAGTTCACGATTCAGATCGTCGAAAGTCAGGTATTTCTTGTCGCCGCCTAATTCGAGCAGGCGTTCCATTACATCGTCACGATCTTTGTCGTCGTTAGTCACCGCTTAACTCCACAACTCCAAACTCCCGACTCGCGCAATCCCCGCAACAACTCAACCTTCAATTCTTCAGTTGGTTTCGGCGTGAGCGATCTGGCTTTGAGGTTCATAACTTTTTCGACGGCGGTCCAGCTCACCATATTCCATGATCAATTCCACTCGCCGATCGTCTTCGCCATTGCGTTCTGCAGCGGCAATCTCGGCACTCAGTTCACGAATCCGGCGGTCAATATTTACCAGCCGCAGGGCGTCGAGACATTTCCCAACAGCGAGTCGCACATCCTCTGGTTTTTCATCTTCAGGCGCGATGGTCCCAATGAGCAACATCGGCAAAAGTTCCTGAGCCGAAGTGTCATCTCCTGTTTTTCGTGATAGCGCATCAAGGTCAGGATCATTTCCTTCAGCCTGCAGCTCGATTAACGCCGTGAAGATCGAAGCAGTGGCCAATTCTTCATAATCTGACTTTCCTAACAACGGTAAAAATTCCTGGCGGAGCTGCTCATTGGCCAGAAGCAATTCCAACAATCGTTGTTCCGCTACAGTAGGTTTGGTGCCTGTGCGCCGGAGCACTTTTTGACCAGCACTCCCAGCGACGTTCGCCGGTGTGCGCAGCGACTGCCATAGTTCGCGCTTCAGAGAGATGTCATTGATCTGAAGCGCATCCATCGCCATGTCAAAGTACTCTCGCTTTTGTATGCGACTCTGGACTGCCCGAATGTACGGGAGAACTTCATCGACAGCTTCAGCCTTTTCCGCGGGCCGGTGAAGACTACGGTCGCGCAAAGCGTTTTCAATTACAAATTGTATGTGTGGTTGTGCTTTCGCTCGTCGCTGCTGATACTCGCTTGCGCCGAACTTTCTAATGAACTCATCGGGGTCAGCGTTCTCCGGGAGAACGAGAACTTTGACCTCGATATCTTCGGCGAGGAGAATTTCGATCGACTTTTTTGCTGCCTGCACTCCCGCGCGGTCGCCATCATAATTGACGACTACTTTGTGCGCAAACCGACTCAGTAACTTCACTTGATCGGACGTCAGTGCTGTTCCGAGACTGGCCGCTACGTTACGAATTCCAAACTGATAAGGCACGATCAGATCGAGAAATCCTTCGACCAGGATCGCAAATCCGTTTCTTCGAATCTCGTCTCTCGTTAGATTCAGACCATACAGATTTCGTCCTTTGATGTAAGCCGCAGTCTCAGGCGAATTGATGTATTTCGCATCTTCGTTCTTTAGTGTGCGTCCGCCGAACGCGATTGGCCGGCCCTGCGTGTCGAATACCGGAAACATCAAGCGACCACGAAATCGATCGTAGGTCTTACCATCATCTCGTTTGACTAACAGACCACTTCTTTCGATTTGAAACTGCGTCGCACCTTTTTGCCGTAGATACGACGACAACGCATCCCAACTATCTGGTGAATAACCAAGGCGAAACGTTTTCTTTGTTTCGTCGGTAATCTCCCTTCCCTCTAAGTAGTCGCGTGCTGTGCGCGCTTCCGCACTGGTTTCGAGTTGCTTCTCCCACCAATCGAGTGCCCAATTGTTGAGTTGAACGACTTCATCAGCTTCTTGCCTCTTAACAGCGAAACGATCGTCATCAACCATCTTCGGCAGCGGTATGCCCACTCGGTCAGCCACAATCTTGATCGCTTCTCCGTATCCGACGCCCTCAATCTCTTTCACAAAACTGAAGACATCACCACCTTTGTGACAGCCAAAACAGTAGAAGATCTCTTTGGTTGGACTAACGGAAAACGAAGGCGTCTTCTCTTTATGAAATGGGCAGCAAGCCATCCAGTTCGCGCCTTTTTTCTTCAACTGGACGTAGTCTTGAACCACCCGGACAATGTCTGCCTGGCGTTTTAAATCATCAACGAATGTTTGTGGATAACGCATCGTCAGTTATTGTCTCAACTCAACCAACGTTGCACCAGTACCACCTTGATCAGGAGGCGCCGCGAGAAATCTCGCGACATGCGGGTGACCCTTCAGCAAATCGCCTATTGCGCGTCGCAACGCACCAGTGCCATGCCCGTGTACGATTCTTACCTGGCTAAGACTCGCCAATGATGCTTCATCCAAAAACTTATCCACGGCATCGACAGCCTCGTCAGTCGTTTGCCCAATCACATTCAACTCAGACCGGCTGCTCTGTTCGGTAGCACTCAAGTGAACCTCCGTGCGAGCTGCGCTCTTCAGTTTTTCCAGCTTACCTTTTTGCGTCGTTGCTTCTGGTGCTTCTTCAACTAATTCCAGATTTTCAAGTTTCTCCCGGAACCGGAGTGCCTTTACACGAACTTCAGCTTCGCCATCCTTGATCGTGTCAACGATGCCAATCGAACCAAACGCACGGAGTTTGACTTTGTCTCCTACAGCAATCGCTCGATCCGACACGGGCAAATAAGTCCGTGGCTCTTCGACAGGTTCTTCCTGTTTGGTCAGAACCTGGCCATCACGAACAATACGTACTCCTTTAGTTGTGTCGTCCGTCCTCGTTGTTCCAGCATTCGTGTGTTTGACGTGTTGCGCCACGCGCTCAACCTCACGCTTCATCTCCGCAGTTTGTCGTTGGACCTCGCGCTCGACTTTTAACCGCGCAGCACGATCTTCGATTGTGGCAACGAGTTCGCGCGCGCGCTTTTCAAATTCAGCCACAGTCTGGCGGGTAGTTTGTTCGAAAGCCGCCTGTCTTTCTCGTTCTCGCTTTGTCGCTTCCTTATCCAGTGATGCGAATTTCTCGGCGACAGCTGCACGTTCCTCGTCCAGCGCTTTACGCAATGCTTCCGCCTCTTCCGAGTCACGCCTGATTCGTTTCAGATATTCGCTGGCTTGAAGGGATGAATCCTTCACTGATTCAACCGCGCTATCGATAATTTTCGCCGGCACGCCAAACCGCCGAGCAATTTCAAGTCCCGACGAAGCACCCGCCACACCCACAATCAAGCGATACGTTGGCTGCAAAGTCTTTTCGTCAAACTCCACACTCGCATTGATAACTCCGGGTTCGTTCCCTGCGTACATCTTGAGACCGCTGTAGTGGGTTGTTGCAATAACGTGAGCTTCGCAATCGCGACGGAAGTGATCGACCACGGCAACACCCAACGCTGATCCTTCTTCCGGGTCAGTTCCCGTTCCCACTTCGTCGAGTAACACTAAAGCAGGGGCTTCGCAGTAGTTGATCATTCGCGCGATGTTAGCCAGGTGCGAAGTAAATGTAGAAAGATTCGCGGCCAATGATTGCTGATCGCCGATGTCCGCGAGGACTGAAGCATAAAAGGGAAGACGCGCTGACTTCGCGGGCACCGAAAGTCCTGACATCGCCATCAACGACAGCAGCCCGGTAGTTTTCAAAACTACTGTCTTGCCGCCGGCGTTTGCTCCCGAGATGACCATCGCATTCCGCTCATCATCGAGAGCAAATGACACTGGAACAACTGTACCGCCTGATGCGCGCAAGTTTTCTTCCAATAACGGATGTCGCGCGTCGACAAAAGCTAGTTCCCCGCTTGCAGCATGCGATTGCTCGATCGAAGGAATCACACAATTAAATCTCTTGTGGAAGCCGGCTTTGGCATTGATGAAGTCCAGCTCGGTAACAGCCGCTGCTGCCATTTCAATTGCCGGTAACTGCGCCCGCATTTCCTCGCTAAGCGCAAAAAGAATTCGGGCCACCTCGCGCGCTTCTGCTTCATGTAAGCTTTGGAGTTCGTTGTTTGATTCGATTGTTTCGAGTGGTTCTACAAATGCGGTGGCGCCCGATGACGAATAACCATGTGCTACCCCTTGAACTCGACCGCGGTGATCAGCCTTCACTGGAATCACAAACCGGTCGTTTCGAATGGTGACGAGTTCATCCTGGATTGACTCTGCAGACTTGCGCATCAGGTTCTCAAGCGAACGTGTGATTCGAGATCGTAGTGCCGAAATCTCGTGTCGCACTCGCGCAAGTTCCGGACTCGCGCGATCGTCAAGTTCGCCTGTTGGCAGGATCTTGTTTGTGACGCGGGCGATTAGCGTATTCAGATCTCGCGGCAGGTTGTTAACCAGTTGCCACAACACTGGCGTTTGATCACGCTCCGCCTGAATTGCAGAACGAGCAGATAGTGCCTGCTCACAGAGCCGCGCCGTTTCGAGAATCGCCAGTGAGTCCAGAGAATTCCCTTCGATACGCAAGCGGCTAATCGTCTCGGCGGGATCGGCAAACTCGCTAAACGACCAGTTCACACCACGGTTTCGAAGAGAGACGCATTCTGAAACAGCCGACAGTTCCCGTCTCAATTCTTCAAGGTCACCAAGGGGAGTTAGAGCTGTTATGCGGGCGCGACCCATTTCTGTTTGTGCGCCGCGCTTAACGAGTTCGAGCAGTTGGTGATATTCCAGAGTTTTGAATGCCTGATCGTTCATAAATGCCAGGGCTGCGACTGTAGGCGTCTCGCCTGTTGCTCACTCACAGTCTTCGTCTTCTTCGCTCTCTGCCACGGATGATGCCCGCAAACAAGGAATCGACATCAAGCAACAAAACTTGCTCACCGTTAAGTCGAATTGTTCCTTGAATCAGATCTGTTTCTGTTTCGTTCACAACTTCATCAGGTTTGACTGAGACGACCTCAAGCGGTTCATCGACCGCAAGCGCCAGTTGCTCGTCCCCTCGAAGCGCAACGATAGAACGACTCTGGGTTGCAGCCTTGCGTGCAAGTAGAGCGGCAACATCCACGACAGTGAACATGCGGCCATGCATACTGACTATGCCCAGGACTGATGGTGGTGCAAACGGGAGCGGTGCTGGTTCGGTCCAGTCGGAGATCGCCAAAATCATCTCGTCAGGCACTCCCAACGTCAACGACTCGACTCGCAGCAGTCTGAGGCTCCGGATGTCTTCTGAAAGGTTGTCACTTCCAGTCGTCACGATGTGTGAAGGTTACAGCCACACGTCGGCAAGACACAAATAGGCGGTCGGTTGAACTTTGTGCTTTGAACTTTGTACTTGGATCTGTAAAGGAACGTCGATTTACTCAGGGCAAAAATCCGAGCACAAAGCACAAAATACAAAGCACCAAGCTCAAAGCACCAAGCTCATATACAATACCTGACAAACCTAAGGAGGGGCTCTCGCATGGATGAGTTTGACCGTTATCGTGCGGCAATGAATGAGAAACTGATCGGCAGCGATCATTTAGGCATCAAACGTTTCTTCGCTCTCGATACCCAGGCTTATGAAGATGGCGCGCTGGACAAACGTACGAAGGAATTGATGGGGTTGGTTGCGTCAACTGTGCTTCGTTGCGACGATTGCATTACTTATCACATCAAACAGTGTGTCCAGATTGGGATTACGCGAGCCGAATTCCTTGATGCTTTCAATGTTGCACTTGTGGTTGGCGGGTCGATTACGATACCCCACCTGCGACGCGCGATTGATCGTGTCGATCAACTACTTGAAGGACGAGACCCGGATTCCGGGCCGAAGCCGCCGGAACATCAGCACTAAATCTAGACGGCAGTTGGCCTCGTATTTAGTTTATGAAGATAGAAGAACAGCGATCCCTCGTTTCACGACGCCATTATTCACTTATATTTGCGTTGATTGCGTTATTCGCAGTGTTTGCCTTGCAATCGTCGGTATTTTCAAGGGGAGGCTCTCTCATGTCAGTTCAAGATCGTGCACGCGTACGCGCTCCCGAAATCACCGGCGGCCGCGGCTGGTTGAATACCGATAAGCCGCTGTCGATAGCTGCCCTCAAAGGCAAGTTCATTCTCCTCGACTTCTGGACCTATGGCTGCATCAACTGCATCCATATCATTCCAGACCTCAAGAAACTTGAGGCGAAATACGCCAACCAGCTCGTTGTGATCGGCGTCCATTCTGCAAAGTTTCAAAACGAAAAAGATACCGAAAACATCCGGCACATCATTCTTCGCTACGAACTTGAACATCCGGTGTACAACGACGCAGACTTCAAAGTCTGGCAAAGCTATGGCGTTCATGCCTGGCCCACACAGGTGTTGATCGATCCGGAGGGCTACATCGTTGGGGGTGTTTCAGGCGAAGGAAACTACGACGTGCTCGACAGCACCATCGCAAAGCTCGTCGATGGGTTTCGAAAACGCGGTGAACTAAACGAACAACCACTGCAACTGGTTCTGGAGCGTGCAAAGGTCGGCGACCTGCCATTAGCCTTTCCCGGAAAAGTGCTGGCAGACGCGGCTGGCAATCGGCTCTTCATCGCTGACTCGAATCACAATCGCCTGGTGATCACCAAACTCGACGGGACGTTGATTGAAACGATTGGAACAGGCGAGCGTGGAGCCGTGGATGGAGCATTTGAAAAGGCGAGTTTCTACCGGCCGCAGGGTTTGGCCCAGTCGGGCGATTTGCTTTACGTCGCTGACACCGAGAATCACCTGATCCGACGAGTCAATCTGAAGACGAGAACAGTCGAGACGATTGCCGGAACAGGGACGCAATCACACGAATATTTCCAGGAAGGGCCGGCACGCTCCATCGCACTAAGTTCTCCCTGGGATCTTCAGCTGGTCGGCCAGACCCTTTATATCGCCATGGCCGGACCACATCAGATCTGGAAACTCGATCTTGAAAAGAATGAAGTTTCAACCTTTGCGGGTTCAGGCCGCGAGGCTCGTTTGGATGGACCACTACGCGAGGCAGGCTTTGCACAGCCTTCCGGACTCGCGACGGACGGTAAACGTCTGTACGTCGCAGACAGTGAAGCGAATATCATTCGCGCTATTGATCTGAAGGCTGGTGAAGTGAAAACCCTGGTTGGTGGAGATCTGTTTGAGTTTGGCGATGTGGACGCAACAGGAGATAACGTTCGACTCCAGCATCCACTCGGGTTAATTTCGATTGGTCACAAACTGCTCATCGCTGATACTTACAATCACAAAATCAAGGAACTTGATCCCGAACTGCAGAAAGTGACGACGCTTCTGGGTACAGGCAAACCGGGTCAGGTGGATGGAACGGCGCCATCGTTCTACGAACCGGGCGGTTTGAGCGTAGCGAATGACAAGCTTTACGTCGCGGATACTAACAATCACGCCATTCGCGTTGTGGATCTGAAGACAAAGCAGACAACGACACTACGGATCAATGGATTAACGCCCCCGGTTCAACCAGTAGCAGAATCGCTAGTCGAGGCTGGCCCTAATGCCGAGACTATTGAATTACCGGCTCAACAATTGCGGGCGGGCACTGAAAGTACTCTTCTTATCGATGTTGACTTGCCGACGGGATACCATCTCAATCCGTCTGCACCTCAACGTTACGCAGTATCTGTCGATGGCGATAAGACTATTGGAATCGAACCGAAGAACGAGAGTCATGTCGGAAACGATTTGCGTTTACCTCTGCGTGTACCAGTGAGGGCGAACGAGGTGGGTTCTGCAACCCTGAAAGTGCAAGTGACGCTCTTCTATTGTCGTGAAGACAACACAGGGACTTGTCGAATAAAGACGTTAGTTTGGCGGGCACCTATCAAAGTTACAAACGATGCCGGCGCTCCCAACGAAGTAAAGGTCCACAGCAAGCTGACGGCGGAGTAGTTGGCACCGTCAATTCTTTTTCAATAGGTTTGTAGTGTACTCAGTGATGCTTGGAGGCTGGGCCATCTCTGCTGTGTCCACGCGGTGGGCTTCCAGAACAGTCCCGGAACTTTGAGACGGAGGTAGATAGATCTTATCGGCCGAGGACAACGATCGCCGACGTTGACTTGCATAATCCTCGCCTCCTTTCATAAAGAGCCGGCAGTACAGCATCCAAACAAGACTCGGAAGGAATACCAGTAAGGGAACCGCCAACCATTGCGGTTCCTTCTGAATTGCGCTCACGAACAGACCAATCGGGCAAAGGATCCCACTGAAGAACGCGCTTTTGCAGCACCGACGATGTGACGTCTTCTTGGAGAAGCCTGCCTCTTTTCGCTTTCGGGGTTTATCAGTTCGCCGGCGTTGCGCAACCAGGGCCCAATTTCGTAAAGCGACAGACCGCAACGTGAGCAGTAGTGAACTTCTTCGGATTGCTTTTGATCACATTGTGGACAGTGCATGTTGGAACCTCGCTATGTGGGTTGTCACGAAGCTTATCAAATTTACGATAGCTCGCGTCTTGTAGTTTCCATGAAACGTTTCGGGATCTCTGTAATGCCGGGCTCATAAGCACAGAGGAGGCCGAGTTATGCACAGGAATGAAACCGTACTGCAATCATTCTCGCGCCTGCTTGCTCTCACTTCAAGCGCCTTGTAATATCAAACCTCGCCTAAATTCAAGTCTAAGGAGTGAGGGCTGTGACTAATAAACCATTTCTCACTGACATCAAAACTTTGCGTGAACGCGCGCGCCAGCACATTGAGAACGGCGCAGTCACGGAAGGTTATAAAGCCGATCGAGAAACAGTTGTGAAGCTTCTTAACGAAGCATTAGCAACTGAGATCGTTTGCGTATTGCGTTACAGGCGCCACTATTTCATGGCGTCAGGCATTGCTGCCGAAGGTGTCGCAGCGGAGTTTCTGCAACATGCAAACGAAGAGCAAGGGCACGCTGATCAAATTGCTCAGCGAATAGTGCAACTGAAGGGTGAGCCCAATTTCAATCCGGAAGGATTACTTAGTCGGAGCCATGCGGAATATGTTGAGGGGAATTCGCTCATCGATATGATCAAGGAAGACTTGGTGGCTGAGCGAATAGCTATCGATAGCTACCGCGACATGATTACTTACTTCGGAAACGATGATCCGACTTCGAGGCGAATGCTTGAAGGCATTCTGGCCGTGGAAGAAGAACATGCGGAAGATTTAGTGAGCCTTTTGGCGAAGATGGGCTAGCAACTCTACCGTATTCGTTGATCAGACACTCCGACCTGACCAGGCGTGATGCTTTGCAGCCGAAGCATCACGCTTGTTAGTCTCTACCTAATTGTCATCAAGCTCTTCAAACTCAACCAATGGTCGGCCCACGCTTTGCCGCAATTGCGGGGCAATCGTAGGCGCGGGCGAACCCGCTTGCGGTGTCTGCGGAGCATCCACGGCAGTTCAGCCGGCCTCACGATCTCAGAACATACCTGATCGAGAAACATTAAGATTCGCTCGCGCCGTCCTTAATCGACCTTACAAGTTCACCATCACTTTCCTGGTCGCTAATCTTTTTGTCTTTCTTTTGATGTGGGAGTCGAGTGGACTCACTTCACAGGTTCTTTGGTCCGGTTTCTCACTCCAGGTGCTGGTCGAATATGGCGCAAAGCTAAATGAGCTGATTGCGGTCCCGAATCATCAATGGTGGCGTTTTGTGACCCCAATGTTCATCCATGTGAACCTGATTCATATCCTGGTGAACATGTATAGCCTGTGGATCATTGGCCCGTACGTTGAAAAACTTTATGGCTCAGCGAAGTTCGTCGTGTTTTGGGTTTTGACTGGGATCGCAGGCGTCGTCGCAAGTTATTTGACTGTACGACCCGCTCTGGCAACGAGTGGTTTGGCTCGCTTCATATTCAAAGCGATGGATGAGCCTTCAGCTGGAGCGTCCGGGGCATTGTTTGGCCTTGTCGGAGTGCTGTTTGTTTTCGGAATAAAGTTTCGACACGAACTACCCGAGGGATTCAAGCGCGCGTTCGGAACCGGGATGTTGCCGGTGATCATGATCAATCTGTTCATTGGGTTTCTCGGCCGCGGTTTCATAGATAATGCGGCGCACCTTGGGGGGTTGTTGTCCGGTGCTGCACTTGCAGGTGTTGTTGGCTACCGTCGACCTGGTGAGAGTCAGGGCAGCGCCATTGTTTGGCGAGTTTTGCAGATTGCGGCGTTGGCTTTGGTGGCGATTAGCTTTCTAAAGGTGGCTCAGAATTTCAATGCTCCGCAATTACCCCAGGTGATTCACATTACCTCGCGCGATATCTTTCTGAACTACGTAAATATCATGAACCAGGCGCACGAAACCGTCGGGGCGGTGGTTCACGAAGGCGACTTCACTCATGTAGATCAGACGATCCAACAGTTGCAGTCAACAATTGCACCTGATGCGAAGGCTCAAGAATTGAAACAGCACTTGATTGATCTTCTTGTCAAAACAAAGTCACAGGCATCACCTGGTCCGTCGCCGCAAGCCGGGCCACGACAGGAGAAACTGAATGACAAGCTGATCGCAGAATTTGTCGCCTGGAACAAAGATTACGATGCGTGGCTCAAGACAACGGTTCAAACTTCTAATCAATAGCGGTTTATTTAAGTCAATAGCAGGAGATCGAAATGGAGATAATGAAAGTCGGAGTGTTAGGGTGCGGTCTGATGGGTGCCGGTATCGCACAAGTGTCGGCAAGCGCCGGATTTGAAACTGTGGTCAAAGAGGTTTCGGATGATCTGATCGCAAAAGGATTTGGCGGAATTGAAAAGTCGCTCGCCAAGTTTGCCGAGAAGGGCACGATAACAACCGAACAAAAGCAACAGATTCGCGGTCGCTTATCGGGAACTACTTCATTTGCAGAACTCGCGGATTGCGACATCATCATCGAAGCCATCATTGAAAACCTGGACGAAAAGCGAAGCACCTACAGCCAACTCGATAAGTTATGTAAACCGGAAACGATTTTTGCTTCGAACACCTCATCGTTATCCATTACTGAAATGATGACAGCGACGTCCGCAGAACGTCAGAGACGTTTCATTGGAATGCACTTTTTCAATCCCGTGCCGCTGATGAAGCTGGTTGAAGTTGTACGCACGATTCTGACGGATGAAGCTGTTTTTGAACAGGCAGTCGCTTTCGGTAAGGCGCTCGGTAAAGTCCCGGTGCGTGCCAGCGACAAGACAGGGTTCATTGTGAATCGTTTACTCGTGCCTTACATGCTCGATGCGATTCGCGCACTGGAGGAAGGCGTGGGATCGATCATAGACATCGACAATGCAATGAAGTTGGGATGCGGGTACCCGATGGGCCCATTTACGCTTGGTGACTTTGTAGGACTCGACACGACCTATTACATTGCTGAGATCATGTTCAATGAGTTTCGCGAAAAGCGTTTTGCACCACCACCGCTACTCAAGCGGATGGTTTTGGCAGGTTTGTATGGCCGCAAATCGGGTCGTGGGTTTTACGACTACACAAAGGATCCGAAGAATCCCACACCAATGAATTTGGTCTAAAGGCCTCTGCGTCTCCCCTGCGTACTCTGCGGTTTGAAACAGTTGCGAATCCATTACCGCAGAGACGCTGAGAACGCAGAGGAGCGCAGGGAAGAACCAATCAACGCGACGCATGACGCATCAACCTGTCACACTTGAACGAACTTCGCTGTTTGCAATCCTCCGCCTTAATCGTCCTGAGAAACTTAACGCCTTATCGAATGAAATGTTTGCCGCGCTCAACGAGCACCTGGATCATCTCGAGAGCGACAGAAACTTACGCGCAGTAATAATCACTGGCGAAGGGGACCGTGCATTTTGCGCCGGCACGGACATCGCTGAACTACATGCTGCGGTCATTGGAACAACGATTTCAGAACGAGGCCAGCAACTCTGTGTTCGCCTTGAGTCGTTACCAGTGCCAGTCATTGCGGCAATAAACGGTATCGCTGCCGGTGGCGGATTCGAGTTAGCACTCGCTTGTCATTTAAGAGTCGCATCATCATCAGCCACCTTTAATGTTCCAGAGATCAAACTTGGACTAATCCCGGGTTATGGCGGAACGCAGCGACTGACCCGCGAACTCGGCGCTGGTCCGGCACTGGAAATGATGTTGACCGGAAGAAGCATGACGAGTGACGAGGCGTTCAAATTTGGTTTAGTAAGTCGCGTAGTGCAACCGTCAGAATTGATGTCCGAGGCGACGTCACTTGCTAAAGAGATCTCAGAGTTGTCTCCGCTATCAATCCGCGCTTGTTTGCAGGCAGTGATTAAGGGACTCGAACTTCCACTGAACGAAGGTCTGAAGCTCGAGACTCAATTGTTTTCATCGTTATTTGAAACAGAAGACGCACGCGAAGGAACGTTGGCCTTTCTGGAAAAACGCAAACCTGTCTTCAAAGGACTGTAGCCATTTTAGATAACAAATAGCCGGAACAGTCACTATTAACTGTCAACACCGTTACAGCTAGGGTGTTAGAATCACTCAAAAGGAGAGTCCGATGAGTGAAGACCTCACGCAGAAACTACCCGCCAGCGATAGCGACAAACTCACCTTGATTGTTACAGAAGTTCAGCGGCTCAACATAAAACAAGACGCGATGCAGGAGCGATTAGATCGGGTTGCGGAGCGATTGCAAGGCCTCAATCAAAAAGTGGAAGGGCTCGATCACAGGGTGGAGGAGCGATTGCAAGGCCTCAATCAAAAAGTGGAAGTTCGATCACAAGGTGGAGGAGCGACTGCAAGGTCTCAATCAAAAAGTGGACGCGCTCGATCACAAAGTGGAGGAGCGACTCTACGACACCAGGCCGATATGGGAAAAACTAGTTAGTGTCGTAGCTCAATTGCAAGAGAGCCAGGAGCGTGTGGAAGAAAGCCAGCAGCGCTGTGAAGGAAGATTCGACGTTCTGGAAAAGGAATCTCGCGAAATCAAAACCTTTATGCGCGATATTCTGCGCCGGATGAGCAACTTCTTCGATACGCTCGTTACTATGCAGGCGGATTATCGCGACATCTACGATCGAGTCCGCAGCCTGGAAATCAAGAACGGTTGAGTCCAAGTCCAAAGTCTCAAGTCCAAAGATCATCAGCTTGCTGGCTTAGTGTCGTTCTCCTATACTGCAAAAGCAGTGAATGATCCTGTTTGTGGAGTTGGAGTGGATTGCAGCCGACAGTTCACGAAGGTCGTCTAAACGCCGAAGGGTTTACATTCGGAATCGTTGCCAGCCGGTGGAATGAATTCATTTCCGGTCGCCTGGTTGACGGTGCTCTCGATGCACTTAAGCGTCTCGGAGCGCGTGGGCAGCAAATCACCATTTATCGAGTGCCCGGTGCCTTCGAGATACCACTACTATCACTTCGCCTTGCCGAGACACAAAAGTTCGACGCAATCATCTGCCTTGGTACGATCATTCGCGGTCAAACTCCCCACTTCGACTACATCGCAAATGAAGTTGCACAGGGAATATCCAAAGCCGGTTTGGAGACGGGTGTTCCTGTGGTGTTTGGAGTAGTAACTGCCGACACGGTTGATCAGGCGATTGATCGTGCAGGTGTCAAGCTGGGTAACAAGGGGTTCGAAGCTGCCATGACGGCAGTTGAGTTAGCAAATCTTTACAAGGAAGCTTTTGAGGAAGGATGAAAGGCGGACGCGGAACTTCGCGTCCAGACACCCCCGACTTCATTCTTGATTTACTATGGGTTCCCGCCGTAAGGCACGTGAATGTGCCTTGCAAATGCTCTTTGCGGCTGACGTTGCCGAAATGCCTGCGGACGACGTGGTCCGAATGTACTGGGCTGAGCTCGGAGAGTCAGAGCTTGACGAGACCGCACGCGCGTTCTCCACGCGACTCGCATCCGGAACGTTAGCGAATCTCGAGTTGCTCGATGAGCGAATTCGCTCACGGGCCGAACACTGGCGTATCTCACGCATGGCCGTAGTTGACCGAAACATTTTGCGCCTGGCTGTTTACGAGTTCCTTCATGAACCAACTCCGCGCACGGTCGCAATTAACGAAGCACTTGAAATCGCTCGCCGCTTCTCGACATACGAAGCAACCCAATTCATTAATGGTATTCTGGACGCAATCAAACGCGATCTCGACGAACAACAGCCACAGAAGTACGTTGAGCCGGAAACAGAAGACAGCTGACGCATCTCAGATTTCAGATCTCAGATTTTCATTTGATACGTACCTTCTGATCACAATCTGAGATCTTCAATCTGAAATCTGCGATCTTGATTTCTAATGGATCCACTTCTTGATGAATTAGAGGATCGCGTTGAGCAGATCTTCAGCGCGACTGAGAAGCTTCACAATCTCACAACCGAAGGAAGAACTGCGCGTCAACTACTCGACTCAATCTTTCGTAACGTCCACAGTCTTAAAGCTTCTGCCGCTTCAAACAATCTCAACGAACTGGCACTAATCTCGCACGAGTTCGAAAATCTTCTTCATTCACTGCGTGTGGGAAAGACTCAAATGACCGATCAAGTGTTGCGCGCATTCGACGATACAGCAGACGCCATGTTCTCGAGTCTGCATTCCCAAAGTGCAGGGCCGGTATCGCATCCAGCTCTAATTGATCGACTGCGGGCCTTATCAGAAGGCACACCTGGTGATGGTTTTGAAGTAGATGTTACTGCTGACATTGTTCCAGCGAAGATCTGGAAGTCTTTGAGTGAGGACGAGAAGCACAGGCTCAAGCAGGTCATTAATGAAGGCGCTAGTTTATTTCAGATCTCTGTCAGTCTTGACGCAGCCAACTTCGATAAGCAATTCCAAAGTCTTAAGAATAGACTGACAGCCATTGGCGAATTGATTTCCACTGCTCCGGCACTCAACGCTGACAATCCTGACAAAGTCGACTTTCGCATTCTCTACGCGTCTGAATGCGATCATGAGAATCTCAATCAACGCTTACCTGGATTAGATAACACCAGCATCACCGAAATCTCCGCCGTCCAAAGTACGGTTTCACCTCAGTCCCAACGACAACAAAACCTGAAAACAGTTTCCCGTTCTCTGCGAATCGAGTTGGACGACCTCGATCAATTGATCTCTTCAACTCAACAGCTGTTTCGGAAGACGAACGATTGTTTGAGCACCGCTTCCGGCCGCATTCCTGAATTGCAAGTCGAATCGATAAGCGCTTCATTCATGAAACTCGCTGCCGATCTAGTTGACCTTCGCATGGTTCCCATTGATCGGATTTTGCAACGAGCCTATCGTGCCGGTCGTTCAGCTGCCGTTGCAGCAGGTAAACAGATCGAGTTTGAAGTAATCGGAGGCGAGATAAAAATTGATAAGGCGCTGTCCGATGCGATAGCCGATCCCTTAATTCACCTGGTGCGAAATGCTGTCGATCATGGAATTGAAACGGAACCTGAGCGACTCAACGCAGGCAAGGATAGAAAAGGCAAGATTCGCATCGAGGCGAGCACACTGCAGGGACGAACGACGATTAAGGTGAGTGACAATGGTAGAGGGATCGACTCCGAATCAATCTGTACCGAGGCAAAACGTTTGAACCTGATTGCTGAGGACGCACGAATCGATCTCGAGCTCAGTGTGCGTTTGATTTTCCGCGCGGGATTCTCGACTGCAAGTGATGTCTCGGAAGTTTCAGGGCGAGGTGTCGGTCTTAATGTTGTGGAAACTACGATCGAAGAACTTGGTGGAACGATTCGTGTCAAGAGTACGCCCGGCGTGGGTTCAGTGTTTGAGATTTTGTTGCCTGTTACTTTCAGTCTGCTCAGCGCCGTCGTAGTCAGGAGTGCGAGATTCCGTTACCTGATCGATACGAAGCACGTGCTATCGAGTGAAGCGATCGATCAAGCTCCAATTGACGACAAGACGCAGCAACCATTCAACCTCGATGAGCTTCTTGGATTCGACGGGTCTGACATTGATACCAACGCGCAGTTGATTTGCAGAGTCGAAGATTCGAAAGTGGCCGGATCGATTGCCTTGAGAGTGAATGAGGTGATCGGGACAGAACAGGTCCTCGTTCGAAGTCTTGGCAGTCGGGGCGGTCGTTGGTTAGGCGTCGCCGGTGCCGCAGAGATGAGAGATGGAACTGTTGCCCTGTTGCTTGACCTGCCTGCTTTGATTGAGACGTCTGTTCGTTGAAGAGCGTGAACGAGCAAGCGGCAACATCACGCGAAGTCCATTTTCGGATGCATCGTGTGCCAACTCGTTGCTCGTTCGAAGGCAAGCGCAACTCGCAACGGCGCGACTTCGTCGTACACCCCGCCCGTAAACATGATCGCCAGCGGTCTGTCGTTCACGAATCCGCACGGCACGCAGATAGCCGGATTGCCGGTTAAGTTTGATACCAACAAACTAGAACTGCCCGGAGCCGGACTGACGAACACATCCCACTGTGACATCAATTTTTCCATCTCGTGTATTAGCAGCGTGCGTGCCCGTTGAGCTCGCAGGTATTCGACCGCCGGGATAAAGCGTGAGGTGCGGAATGTGTTAGGCCAATCTCCAGGGTTCTGTCCTGACAACTGATTGACGCGTCCGTCGCGTGTGATGTCGTCAAACGCCGCCGCAGCCTCCGCGGTAAGAATGAAACGCAGCGACGCCGTCTGAAGTTTTGGCATTTCAATGGGAACGAGTTTCGCGCCTGCTTTTTCAAGAACGTCCAGCGCTACTTTATAGGCAGCACGTCGTTGTTCCTGCTGTTGACCCGGTTGTATGTTCGTAAACCCTGTCCCTTCAAACTCAGACTTAAGATAACCAATTCTGAGCGTGCTGAGGTTTGTGTCAGGATTCCAATTGAATGGCGCGTCGCCAACCGTGATGTCTTTACCGTCGGGACCGTAGAGGGCGTTCAGCGCTGCTGCGCAATCTTCAACTCCACGACAGATCGGTCCGATCTTGTCCATCGTCCAGCTCAGACCCATCGCACCATAACGACTGACTCGGCCATAAGTCGGCCGCAATCCTGCACAGCCGCAAACTGATGAAGGTGAAATGATCGAGCCGAGAGTCTCCGTTCCAATCGAGAAACCGACGAGACCCGCAGCAGTGG
>DATEXA010000019.1:0-17489 GCA_035257465.1 Pyrinomonadaceae bacterium
GCGTCGTGTCATGGCAGTCGGCCTGTTCGCAGCCCTGCCGCTCTTGCTCGGCGGTTGCCCTCGCAAAGAAATTCCCCCAAATTCACGAGTCAGCACTTCATCAAGCTCACCTACTCCAACTCCGCCACCAATTCTGAGTGCGTTCAACGGCGAACGAGCAATGACGCATGCTAAGAAGCAATTGGAGAATGGACCAAGACCACCAGACACGCCAGCACTAACAAAAACACGAGCGTACATCGTCAACGAATTGAAGTCGTATGGGTTGAATGTAAGCACCGATGAGTTCACTGCTTCGACTCCGCAGGGGACCAAGAAAATGGCGAACATTATCGCGGAGATCCCGGGAGAAACTAAAACAGCGATCATGGTTACCAGCCATTACGACACGAAGTTTTTCAAAGATATGCTTTTTGTAGGTGCCAACGATCCGGCATCGTCGGTTGGTACCTTATTGGAAATCGCCCGAGTTGCCGCCAGCTCTCCGAACAAACCCAAGGTTACTTATCGCTTTGTGTTCTTTGATGGTGAAGAAGCATTTTGCGAAGGCTGGGATGATTGTGGAACCGAGGCTAATCCCGACCACACCTACGGTAGTCGACACTATGCAGAGCAGTTGGTTAAACGAAATGAAGTTGAATCAACTCGTGCGATGATCCTGCTCGACATGATGGGTTACACCAAGCTCGAGTTGGGACGCGACACGATGAGTACCCGCTGGTTGCAAGACATCATCTGGCAAACTGGGCGCGAACTTGGTTACACAAGTGTGTTCGTCGATAGGCCGGAAGGAGTGGGCGGTGATGATCACGAACCATTTCTGCGCGTGGGCGTCGACTCGGTCGACATCATTCAACTCAACGACTATCCCCACTGGCACACTCCGGAAGATACTGTCGACAAAATTTCTGCGCAGAGTATGAAAATAGTCGGCGACGCTGTGCTCGCTAGTTTGCCGCGCATCGCAGCACACGAAACTCAGGGACAGCGCCGCGCAGTGTCGCAGTAGATTTGCAGTCCAGGAGGAAAGATGCTTACGTCTCCGGAGATCTTAGTGCCCGTTGATTTTTCGCCTTGTTCGGTCAACGCTCTGCGAGTGGCTCTGGGCATGGCAGCTCCCGACGGTGATGTAACTTTGCTGCACGTTATCGATGAACACTTTATCGAGGATGCGGTGGCCGCGAGTTTAGGTTCTTCAGAAGACATACGTGAACGTTTAAGACAACGGGCTGAAAGCAATTTCGATTCGATGTTGAGTAACCTCGATGTAGGACAACTGGACGTCGAGAAAATGATTGTTATCGGATCGCCGTTTGTGGAAATTCTGAAGATCGCTCGCGATCTGGATTTGCCGATGATCGTGATGGGCGTGCGCGGACGATCGACACCTCCCGAAGAGATGTTGTTTGGCTCAACAGCCGAAAAGGTTTTGAGAGGTTCGAGAGTACCGGTGCTCTGTGTGCCGCTTTAGCTTTCTCTGCGCCTCCTCTGCGTTCTCTGCGTCTCCTCTTCGCAAGAGTTTTCGGGGACGCAGTGGCAACGAAATGACACTGAGAAAGACTCATCATGAAAAGAATCGCCGTAATTCCCGGGGATGGGATCGGTCCTGAAGTAATCAATCAGGCTGTTCGCGTCCTCGATCAACTTCAAGCCCCACGAAATCTCCAACTCGAGTTCGTCAACTTCGACTGGGGCGCCGAGAAATTTCTAAAGGAGGGAGTAACCCTCCCCGCCGGCGCGCTCGATATGCTTTCTCGGGACTTCGACGCGATTCTTGCCGGAGCCTTCGGCGATCCAAGAGTTCCTTCGAACAAACACGCCGAAGACATTCTGCTGGGAATGAGACGTGGTCTCGATCTCTACATCAATCTCCGTCCAGTGCGTCTTCTCCATCAACGTTTGACTCCTCTGCAAAACAAGAATGTGAGCGACATTGATTTCGTGGTCTTTCGCGAGAACACTGAAGGTGCTTATTGCGGTGCCGGCGGTTTCCTGAAACAAGGAACTATCGACGAGATCGCGTTGCAGGAAGAGGTGAACACCCGTCGCGGTGTGGAGCGAATCATCGTTGCCGCCTTTGAGTATGCACAAAAGAACAAACGCAAGCGTGTCACTATGGCCGACAAGTCAAACGTTCAGCGCTTTGGCGGGGACCTTTGGCAACGAGTGTTCAAGGAAGTTGCGACTGGATACCCTGAGATCACTTCCAATCACCAGTACGTCGATGCGATGGCGATGTTTATGGTTCTCGATCCGGCGCAGTACGATGTGATCGTCAGCAACAATTTGTTTGGCGACATCCTGACCGATCTAGGCGCTGCGATTCAGGGAGGACTTGGTCTCGCTGCATCAGGTAACATTCATCCGGGAAAAGTTTCCTTATTCGAACCCGTTCACGGAAGTGCGCCACTGATGGCAGGTAAAGGAATAGCAAATCCAATTGGAGCTATTCTGACCTCAGCGATGATGTTAGAATACCTGGGCTTCCCGACAGAGAGTGATGCAATTGAAGTTGCCGTTCGTGATGCCGTCTCGGCAAACGAGACGACAACAGATCTGGGCGGCGATCTTTCTACAGAGCAGGCAGGAAGCGCCGTCATTGCGCATCTGAGCCGTTGAGCTTTGTACTTTGTGCTTTGAACCGTGTCCTTCGCAGGCATTCTTGAAAGTTCAATAAAGCACGACGCTCAAAGTACAAAGCAGAAAGTACAAAGTACTAACTAAGCGATTCCTGAGGTAAGTTTTATGAAATCGACCAACAAGAGACTCGCGCAGAAATCCATTGCCGTGATTGTGATCGTCACACTTCTTTACGGAGTCGGGGTTGCACCGATCGTAGTGATGTTTGTCACTGGCCTTGTGCTCGTGGTTTTTATGGTGTCACGTCGAGCGCAGAACAAAGAAGTCGAGCGAATCTTCGACTTTTACCTTGCCGCTGAAGCAATTCTTCGCGACGAAGACCGTCGTTGGTATGGCTTTGAAGTTACTGAAGTGATCGAAACGGGAGAAATGACGCTCGAGGAAATACCCGATCCGCCGCCGCTCCTGCTGTTCACGCTCGGAGCTTTGCATCACCTGATCGGTAATAACGCATCGACGAGAGAATACCTCTCGCGCATTGTTGAAGACGAATACTTCGACGAACGTAATCGCACAGCACCGTCCGGACAATTGCGACGTTATGTGACCTTGCTGCGTCGAATCGAAGCGGAGCCATCGCTTGCTCCACAAACACTCGGAGCCATTCGATCGCTGGAAAGAATGCGCCGTCGTCGCGCCTTTAACATGCTCGCTGAAACTCGTCAGGCGCTACAGATTGTCGACTGTCCAAAAAACAATCAGGCGGCTGCAGCAACGACTCAACCAGCAAGCGTCAATGCTTCAACTACACATTGCATCTCACCGCCTCCATCGATTATTGAGGTCTTGAACGATATCTATCAGGACGAACACGCACCCAACTAATTCACTTGAGTCGAGTCTCGCTTGTTTGAAACTTTAACAGCAGAAATCATCGCTATTGGTTCGGAGTTATTAGCTCCCGATCGCACTGATACAAACAGTCTCTGGCTCACAGAACAACTCAACCGCCTTGGCATTGAAGTAAAACTAAAAACCATCGTTGGCGATGACGATGCGCGGCTCGAAGAAGCAATAAAAGATGCAACCCGTCGCTCGAAGGTAGTCATCACCACAGGCGGACTTGGTCCCACCGAAGACGACATCACCAGAAAGATAACCGCACGTGCACTCGGACGCAGGTTACTGCTGGATGAAAACGTCCTCGACGAAATCAAACAGCGATTTAAGGGATTCGGCGTAGCCATGCCTGAGCGCAATTCACGACAGGCGATGGTTATCGAAGAAGCTGAAGTCCTGCCAAATCCAAATGGAACTGCACCAGGTATGTTTATCGAGCACAAAGGCACAGCGATCGTGCTGTTGCCCGGCCCACCGCGAGAGATGAAACCGATGTTTGAGAACCACGTCATCTCGAGAATTGCTCCCCGGGCAGGCAATGTTCGCGTGGTTCGTCGAATGCTTCGCGTGGCCGGGATGGGAGAATCGGCTGTTGATGAAAAGATCGCACCCATTTACACCCAATATGAAAATCCACAAACGACGATACTTTTCAATCAAAGCGAGATTGAGATTCATCTGACGGCGCGCGGGCGAACTGAGGAAGAAGCGAATGCTTTGCTGGATCGTGTTGTCCTTCAGATTGAAGAGCGACTCGGCAATGCAATCTTTTCGTTCGCCGGAGAAAAGATGGAAGAGGTTGTCGGACTTAAGTTGTCTGTGGGTGGCTATACATTGGCAGTCGCTGAAAGTTGTACAGGTGGACTACTCGCGCAACGTTTGACTGACATTCCCGGGTCATCCAAGTATTTCATTGAGGGTGTTGTGACATACGCAAACGACGCGAAGGTTCGTGCGCTTGGTGTCGAGCCAATTCTGCTGCTCGAACATGGTGCGGTTAGTGCGCCGGTTGCGGAAGCAATGGCGGAAGGAATTCGTCGACGGGCTGAAACTGATTTCGGATTGTCGATAACTGGAATCGCCGGTCCTGGTGGTGGCACCGAAGAAAAGCCAGTGGGAACGGTATTTATCGGAATTGCCTCTGAAGCTGGAACTGAACACCGACAACTAAAACTTCCCGGCGACAGACAATTGATTCGTTGGCGTGCATCACAAGCAGCACTGGATCTTTTGCGGCGGAGATTGATCTAGATGTCCGATACGCTTTAGCTCGTCGTTCCGATTGACTCATAGCCATCCGAAAAGCGAAACATCTCTACCAAAGCAATACCGTTAACAATTATCAGTAAGGCGCAATAACAAAGGCCGAAAAGCTAAAGCATATCGGACATCCGCCGCCAGCCACCTCAGCATGCAGCTAACTCTTGTCGCGGTCCAAAACCGATTGTTATAGTCGCCACTCTTCAAATCCAACACCGGATGGAGGTGCAACTGAATGCGTATGGTCATTCCCCTCGTTATCAGCTACCTCCTGGGTTCAATACCCGTCGGCTACTTAATTGTGAGTGCCACGACCGGCAGCGATGTTCGCCAAACCGGTTCGGGAGGCACTGGTGCAACCAACGTCTCTCGACGTGCCGGCACTGGGGCCGGCGTGGTAACTCTGATCCTCGACGCGTTGAAGGGCGCCGCCGCAGTATTAATTGCAAGCATATTTTTTACTGGTGTCGACTCAGCATGGTGGATCGGAGCTGCCGGACTCATCGCCATCCTTGGTCACATCTTCCCAATCTGGTTGGGTTTTCGCGGAGGTAAAGGGGTGGCGACTGGTGTTGGAGTTTTTGCTGTGCTTACTCCGTTTGCCGTGTTCTGTTCCGCTGTTGTGTTTGTAGGGATCTTTACGGTTACACGTTACGTCTCGCTAGCCTCGATCACCGCAGCACTGATGATGCCAGTCTTTGTTTTGATTTACGGACTATTTGAGCCAAGCCTCGACATGATTCCCAATCTTGTTATAGCGCTGTTAGGCGCTATCCTCATCGTTCTCGCACATTCCGCGAATATTGCACGTTTGCTAAGCGGGACCGAAAGCAAGTTCGGTCAATCACAATGAAGCACGTCGCCATCATCGGAGCCGGAAGTTGGGGTACCGCGTTGGCCATTATGTCGGCGCGCGCCGGACACGAAGTGCGTCTCTGGTCTCGAGATGCGGTCGTCGCGACTTCGATTAACGATGACCGGATTAATCCTCGCTATCTTTCATTCGCAGAAATTCCAGAGAACGTGTTCGCCACAAGCAAAGTCGATGAAGCACTTCGGAATGCTTCGCTGGTTGTACTCGCAACACCGTCGCACGCAGCCAGGGACCTGCTGGTCGCGATGAAGTCAGCATTGGAAGAGTCTTCGATAATCGTGAGTGTCGCGAAAGGAATCGAAATCGATTCTGGTAAACGCATTTCTGAAGTAGTCAATGACGTCCTGGGTGAAGAGTATGGCGAACGATTTGTCTGCCTATCCGGCCCATCGTTCGCAAAAGAGGTTGTTGAGAGTCATCCAACAGCAATCGTTGCCGCGAGCCGGCTCGAAGAAGTCTCGCAGGTTGTCCAGGCAACGTTCAGTTTCGATAACTTACGCATTTACACAAACACAGACGTGGTTGGAACTGAACTTGGCGGTTCAGTGAAAAACGTCATGGCGATAGCGGCTGGGATGACGGTTGGGCTTGGCTATGGATCCAACAGCCTCGCAGCTCTGACAACTCGCGGTCTCGCTGAGATCACGCGTTTGACGCTGCGCTACGGAGGTGAGTTGGAAACGCTGATGGGCTTGGCCGGACTCGGCGATCTCGTTTTGACTTGTACCGGGAGTCTTTCCAGAAATCGATTTGTAGGACAAGAGTTAGGTGGAGGGCGAACACTCGTCGAAATCACGAACGGGATGAGCGAGGTAGCTGAAGGAATCAAAACAAGTCGCGCCGTGAAACGTCTTGCCGAGAAGGTTGGGATTGAAATGCCAATCACAAACGAAGTGTGCGCTGTGCTCTACGAAGGAAAGTCTGCGCGTGAGGCAGTGAAGGAGTTGATGAAACGTCCTCTGCGCAGTGAGATGAATTGAACTAGATCAACTCCGCCACATCACCCAACCGAACTTCTCCGGCTACTGCAACTTTCGCATAGACGCCAAGATTCTGATCGGCGTCCTTCACAATCGATCTCAAAATACTCGGATCCTTTGCTAAACCTTCCTGGGCATTCATCGTCATTCCGCAACGCATCGTTGGAATGTCACACTGAAATACCGCACTCCCAACGCGCAGTGTTTGTCCATTCCAGTCTGACTCGATTAGTGACTTGAATCTTGTATTAGTATCAACCAGGAAGTTCGGACGGAACCGGCGAACATCCCACTGTGCGTTCGGGTTCAAACGCTCCATTGTCGCGAGTGATGCGGTCGTCAACACATGAATTGGGAATGCATCGAAATATGTGCCGGGTGGCGAAGTAAACTCCAGAACTTCAGGCGGCAACACGGAAACATCGGGAATGGGTTCATGCGGTTCACGACTGAATGTCTCCCTTAATTCCGCGTTAGCTTGACCAAAGCTCGTGATAGTCGGCAACAGCGCTCTAAAGGCGCGATACTTTGCGAGTGGGCCAATGAACCGAGCCGCCTTAGATTTGCGCCGATAGTGCTCAAAGTTGCTCGCCGACTGTAGCGGCCATAACGAAACCGGTTTCGCTAAAAGGTCCGACAACTTTTTGTTGATGTCTGAATCATCGCTATGAACTACAGTTCCATCCGGAAATCTGATTTCGACATTGGGAATGAATTCGCTCGTCGGTGGTTCAAGGTATTTAGCTGAGCACAGCATGAGAACAGGAAATCTCTTTGCGTTTGTGATCTCGCCGGTTGTTTCGTCGCGCAGTGCCCAACCGCGATCGCCGGGGATGCCCTGGTTTCCAACGGTGCAGTCCTCGAGTTGCTCACCACTCATGGACTTCACTGAATATCGCCAGATTTGTTTGACTGTTCCGATTCGCATCGAACGACCTGTCCGATATGCTTTAGCTTGTCGCGCAACTACTAACCTAATGGAGCCTCCCATACCGACTAGCTAAAGCTTATCGGACGGAGACAGAACTCGTCTCTAATTGCTATCATTCGCGCGCAGCCATCCAGTAGTTTCTATCAAGTTGTCCATTCAAAATACCAGTTTGAAAGCGCACATTGAATTGTGCGCGGTTGACGACGCTAAAAGGAGCCCACAAGAAATGTCCAAGACGACTATTGCGTTTCGTAAGACCGCCATCCTGTTCCTGCTAACTGCTCTTTCACTTTTCGCAGTCACGACTTACGCACAGAGTTCTCAAAGTCCAACCCCCAACGAACCATTAAAAGCTCTTCAATGGCGAAGCATCGGTCCTTATCGTGGCGGTCGAGTCGACGCGGTAGCAGGTGTCGCCTCGCAACCGATGGTCTTTTACTACGGCGCAACGGGTGGAGGCATTTGGAAAACAACTGACGGTGGCATCAACTGGGAAGTTATCTCTGATGGTTCTGTGTTTGGTACCGGCTCGGTAGGCGCAATCGCATTGTCAGATTCTGATCCCAACACGATTTATGTTGGCATGGGTGAATCAGCCATTCGCGGTAACACGTCACACGGTGACGGAGTTTACAAATCTACAGACGGCGGTAAGACCTGGAAACGAATCGGTCTCGAAGACTCGCGACAAATATCCCGCATCCGCGTTCATCCGAAAAATCCGGACATCGTTTACGTCGCCGCGCAAGGTCATGTTTGGGGACCCAATGAACAACGCGGTGTGTTTCGCTCCAAAGACGGCGGCAAGACCTGGGAACGCGTTCTGTATCGAGGTGACAAAGCGGGCGCATGTGACCTGACTATTGATCCGACAAACCCTTCAGTTCTCTACGCGGGTTTATGGGAAGCTTATCGGAAGCCCTGGACGCTTGAGAGCGGTGGGCCATCAAGTGGGATCTTCAAATCAACCGATGGCGGCGACACATGGACGGACATTACCCGCAACCAGGGTCTGCCAAAAGGAACGATTGGCATCAGCGGCCTAACGATCTCACCTGCAAATCCCGATCGAGTGTGGGCAATTGTTGAGGCCGAAGATGGTGGCGTCTTCCGTTCTGATAACGCGGGACGTACCTGGACAAAAGTGAATGAAGAACGACGGCTACGTCAGCGCGCGTGGTACTACACAAGAATCTATGCCGATCCCAAAAGCGCGGACACAGTTTACGTACTAAACACCGGTTTCTATAGATCGAATGATGGCGGTCGCACCTACACTGGAATCACTGTGCCCCATGGCGACAATCACGATCTTTGGATTGCGCCCGACGATCCCAATCGAATGATTGAGAGCAACGATGGTGGTTCGAATGTGTCGTTCAATGGCGGCCGAAGCTGGACTGAGCAGGACCAACCGACAGCACAGTTTTATCGTGTCGCACTCGATAACGACTTCCCGTATCACATCTATGGAGCGCAACAGGACAACTCAACCGTGAAGATTGCGAGCCGCACAACTGAAGGCGGCATTGGCACGAGCGATTGGTACGACGTCGGTGGTGGCGAATCAGGATGGATTGCTCCCTCACCCAAGGATTCCGAGGTCACCTTTGCCGGATCTTACGGCGGGTTGACTACACGTTACGATCATCGAACCGGTCAACTGCGCGACATCAATCCCTATCCAAACAATCCCATGGGTGCTGGGGCAGACGTGTTGAAGTACAGATTTCAATGGAATTTTCCGCTCGTCTTTTCACCTCATGATCCAAACACTCTTTATCTCGCCTCAAATGTACTGTTCAAATCAAGCAACGAGGGTCAGAGTTGGGACGTTATCAGTCCGGATCTCACGCGCAATGACAAAAGCAAACAAGGCTCCTCAGGCGGTCCGATTACAAAGGACAACACCAGCATTGAGTACTACGACACGATCTTCACAGTGATGGAGTCGCCCATCACAGCAGGAACTATCTGGATCGGAACGGATGATGGCTTGGTTCAGTTGAGTCGTGATGGCGGCAAGAACTGGGCTAACGTCACGCCGCCAAGCAGCGTCATGCCGGAGTGGATCCAAATCAATTCCATTGAAGCGTCGCCAAATGATCCCGCAACTGCCTACGTTGCGGCGACGATGTACAAGTATGACGACAACCGACCGTACCTGTACCGCACGACCGACTATGGCAAGACGTGGAAGAAAATCGTAAACGGAATTCCTGAGACAACCTTTACGCGAGTGATTCGAGAGGATCCAAACAAGCGTGGATTGCTTTATGCAGGAACGGAAACAGGAATGTACATTTCGTTTGACAACGGTGAGCGTTGGCAACCAATGCAATTCAATCTGCCGGTGACACCGATAACCGATCTGGCAATTCACAAGCGAGACAAAGAGCTCGTCGCTGCCACGCAGGGCAGATCGTTTTGGATCTTCGACGACCTTCCGTTGATTCACCAGATGATGGACGCTGGAGGTATGAGCGCTGTCAGCGAAACGCAACTCTATAAACCAAAGGAAAGTTATCGAATGCCGGGTGGTGGCGGCTTCCAACCCGGCGCAACGGCGACGGTTGGTCGAAATCCGGCAAATGGAGTGGTTGTTTATTACTCGCTTAAAACGAAACCGACTGCTGATGTACAGCTCGAATTCCTTGATTCAACTGGTAAGTCAATTCGAAAGTTCACCGGACGGGTGGTGCGTCCAGGTGCGCCTGCAGCCGGTGGACAACAGGCCGCGACGCCTCCTCCGGATGAAGGTGGCTTTGGTGGTCCCGGGGCACCCACTGTCACAACTGATGTTGGACTCAATCGATTCGTTTGGGACACACGGCATTCTGACGCCGTCCGCTTTCCCGGAATGATTCTGTGGGCCGGAGAAACACGTGGGCCAAAGATTGCACCAGGGACTTATCAAGTGAAGCTGACCGTTGATGGTAAGACGATCACGCAAAGTTTCGACATAAAGCCTGATCCTCGTTTGCCAACAACACCGGCTGACTACGCGAAGCAATCTGAGCTGGCTTTGAAAATTCGCGACAAGCTGACCGAGACAAACAGCGCCATCATTCAGATTCGCGACGTCAGAAAACAAGTCGAAGACTTATTGAAACGACTGAATGGTCAACCAAACTTCAAGGTCGTCAACGATGCAGGAACTGCGTTAACGAAAAACCTGACCACAGTTGAGGAGGCTTTGTATCAAACAAAGAATCAGAGCAGTCAGGATCCTTTGAACTTCCCCATTCGACTCAATAACAAACTGGCGGCGTTAGGTGGCGTAGTCGGGAGTGCAGAAGCCGCACCAACAGCACAGTCGTACATGGTTTACGATGAGGTCGTAGGCCAGATTGATTCTGAGTTGGAGAAACTCTCTAAGATCATGAAAACGGACGTTCCGGCATTTAATCAGCTGGTGAGGGATCAAAACATTCCGGCTGTTGTTGTGAAGCCTGCTGGTGAGAATCCGTAACAGCGAATAATCATCCAGAATTTCCGCAGTCTCACTTTTTGACACAGGTTCTGACGCGGGTGGTACTTACAAAGATGATGGCCGTATGATGATGGTCAACTTGATCTCATATTCATTAACCGACTGAAAACATTGAAGGGCGGTTTCGTATGACGCCTGAATCGTCAATAAACATCCGCAAAGTCCCAACTACTCCGTTCGAAGGACAACGCCCAGGCACGTCCGGTCTACGCAAGAAGACACGAGTCTTCATGCAGCCAAACTACGTCGAAAACTTCGTGCAAGCTGTTTTCAACGTCGTTCGACAGACCACGCCAGATTTCTCAAAAGAGACAATCGTTGTCGGTGGAGACGGTCGTTACCACAACCGTGAAGCAACCCAGATTATCGTCCGGATGGCCGTTGCCAATGGCTTTGGTCGTTTGCTCGTCGGACGCGGCGGTTTGCTATCAACGCCGGCAGTGTCAGCTGTGATCCGGCGCCGAAAAGCTCTTGGGGGTCTTGTACTTTCTGCGAGCCACAACCCGGGCGGAATCAATGAAGACTTTGGAATTAAATACAACGTTCGCAACGGTGGCCCGGCTCCAGAGTCGGTTACCGAAGCAATTTATCAACAGACGCTGAGCATCAAGGAGTACTTAACCTGCGATGCGAACGTTGATATCGATCGCGAAGGATCGACGACGATCGGCTCGACTGAAGTCGTAATAATTGATCCCCTAACAGACTACTGCGATCTGATGGAGGAGTTGTTTGACTTTGATTCCGTGCGGAGACTCTTTGCCGGCGGATTTCGCATGACGTTCGATGCAATGCACGCCATCACTGGCCCATACGCACGCCGTCTGCTTGAGGAGCGTTTGGGCGCATCACAGGGAACCGTTATCAACGGTGAGCCGTTGCCGGATTTCGGCGGACTTCATCCAGATCCAAACCTCGTGCACGCGGCGGATTTGGTTGCTCAACTTGCGAAGGAAACTGGACCCGACTTTGGCGCAGCATGCGACGGCGACGGCGATCGCAACTTGATCCTGGGCCGGAAGTTTTTTGTTTCACCAGGCGATTCGCTAGCAGTCATTGCCGAGCACGCACAAAACGCCATTCCAGCCTTTCGTGGTGGTCTAGCAGGCGTCGCACGCTCAATGCCTACGTCGACTGCCGCCGATCGCGTTGCGAAGTCGCTGGGGATTCGCAGCTATGAAACGCCGACTGGTTGGAAATTCTTTGGCAATCTTCTTGACGCGGGCCTCTGCAATGTTTGCGGTGAAGAAAGTTTTGGGACCGGCTCAAATCATGTTCGCGAGAAGGATGGCGTATGGGCTGTTCTCGCATGGCTGTCAATCCTCGCGCACACTGGCAAGTCTGTTGAAGAGGTTGTACGCAATCATTGGCTGCGCTTCGGGCGCAGTTACTACCAGCGTCATGATTTTGAAGGTCTGGACGCAGACGCAGCTGCCAAAATGATTTCAGCATTGCGCGAAAAGTTGCCATCACTCGCCGGTCAGTCGTTCACCGGCGAATCAATCGCAAGCGCCGATGACTTTAGTTACACGGATCCGGTTGAGGGAAGCACTACAACAATGCAAGGCATTCGCTTGCTACTTGGTGACGGATCTCGAGTGGTAGTTCGTCTGTCAGGTACTGGAACGTCCGGAGCAACAATGCGACTTTACGTGGAGCGCTATCGGAATGACGGCGGTAAGGCTGATGCAAAAGAGATTCTTACCCCGTTGTTACACGATGCTAAAGAGTTGTTGCGGCTACGTGAGTTCTGCGGACGCGATGAGGCGGATGTTGTGACGTAGTGGGTGTTGGTCTTTGGACTTGGGTTTTTGGTCTTTGGTTAGATTCGTCAGAGCCTTTCTCCGTCGCCCCGTCTCCCCGTCTCTCCCTCCCCGCGTCCCGGACGTCCGCCCTGATCTCTGCCCCTCTGGATGATTCCCCGCAATTCGGCCGGTCTACCTTATTCACCTCTTTGTCTTACAATCAACGCAATGCCAGTCGTGAGCACAGAACCGCGATGGACCGGCTACGCGGTCGGCGCCGCAAGCGTGGCGGCCGTTACGGTAGTCCTTAGAGCGTTGGGCACACACGTCAATCCAACAACAGTCGCGTTGGCGCTCTTGCTGGCCGTATTGTTCGTCGCCACTCGTTGGGGCAGTACTCCCGCTTCAACTACCGCTGTGTTCGCAATGCTCTGTTTCAACTTCTTCTTTCTTCCACCGCTCGGGAGCTTAACCATAGCGGCAGGTGACAACTGGATCGCCCTCACGGCTTTCCTGATAACGGCCATCACCGCGGGCCAGTTGTCTATACGAGCGAAACGTCGCGCCGAAGAAGCTGAAGCCGGGCGCAAAGAGATCGAACGGCTCTACGCGGAGTTGCGCGATGCTTTCGAGCGTGCGAGCCACGCAGAAGCTTTACGTCAGAGCGAAAAGTTAAAGTCCGCTCTGCTTGACGCAGTTACACACGATCTACGAACACCACTCGCTTCGATCAAGGCGTCGATCACCACATTGTTGGATGAAGTCAAAACACGGAATGACTCAGAACGTGTAGTCGCACTCGATGCTGAATCCAGAGTCGAAATGATGGAAGTAATCGATGAAGAATCCGATCGCCTTAATCGGTTCATCGGCGGGCTCATCGACCTTGCTCGGATCGAAGCAGGAGAATTTCAACTCCGTCGTAAGTGGGGAACTGTTGAGGAAATAATCTCAGCTGCATTGGCACGGGCCGAAAGTCTCACCCGGCTTCGCAAGCTTCGCGTCGATATCGAACCCGAGCTTCCGGTTGTCCGTGTGGACGAGCGGGCCGTTAGTGAAGTGGTGTATACGCTGGTGGATAATGCAGCTAAGTATTCACCCGCGGACTCAGACATTTCGATCAGCGCGCAGCGCGCCGGAGATGGAATGATAATGATGGCCGTCGAAGACAACGGTCCTGGTATTCCGGTTGAACTACGCGAGCGTGTATTCGATAAGTTCTTTCGCGCGACTCGCGATGGTGACATAAGCGGACATCAACCCTCCGGAAACGGCATGGGACTCGCCATCGCCAAGGGCATCATTGAAGCGCATCAGGGAAAGATTTGGGTTGAATCGAAGGCAAGCGGACGGGGAACACGTGTTGTTTTCACTGTGCCAATTGGTGACGAAGAACCTGTCTCAGTTTAACCGTGCAGATGAACGATAAGCCTCGAATACTTGTGGTAGATGATGAGCAGCAGCTGACTCGCGTGCTGCGCACTGGCCTTAAGTCACGTGGCTATGACGTACTCGCAGCCGAAGATGGTCAAAGCGGATTCAAACTATTTCAGGAGTGGAAACCTGACCTCGTGATTACCGATCTGGCAATGCCCAACATGGATGGTCTCGAACTTTGTCGGCGGCTACGGGCCATCTCGCAAGTTCCGATCATAATACTGTCAGCAAAAGGTGAGGAGCCGATTAAAGTTGAAGCTCTCGACATCGGTGCCGATGATTTCGTGACCAAGCCTTTCGGCATAGATGAATTGTTGGCACGTCTTCGAGCTGCGTTGCGCCGAGCAAAATCACAGCCCGGTACACAAACTGAGCAGACGCTCATCGAAGTTGGCGACTTACGTGTGGACCTTGAATCTCGGAGCGTGAGCGTTAGTGGCCGCGAGGTGCACTTAACACCGAAAGAATTTGATCTACTTGTTTATTTCATTAAGCACGCCGGAAAAGTGCTAACGCATAGAACGTTACTGGGCGCCGTGTGGGGCGGGGATTACGTCGAGCAAGATCAATACCTGCGCGTTTTTGTCGGCAATCTTCGCAAGAAGCTCGAAACCAATCCCGCCTCGCCGCGTTATATTCTTACCGAGCCGTGGGTAGGATACCGCTTCATTCCAAACGAGTAGTTTTAAAAACATCAGTCAACCCACAGGAGATTCCATGCCAGCGCAAGATCTCAAAAAACTGTTGGAACGCATTCATACACGGCTTGATGAAAGTTTTGTTGGTATCGGCCACGTCGTCGCTGATCTCAATGCCGCTGATCTGGCGGAACTAATCAATCAACTGACTCTAGCCGAAGCGGCAAGTGTTGTTTCTATGCTTCCGGTCGCACGAGCCATCGAAATCTGTAACCAACCGACAATGCGGCGACGAGCTGCAATTCTTGAACGACTCGAACCACCGCGCGCAGCAGAAATTCTCACCGGCCTCGCCGCGGACGAGCGCACAGACGTTGTTCAGAAGATGGGTCTTCACGAACGCCATCGAGTCGTACCAAAACTCAGCGAGGAACTACGTCATGAACTCGAGGGGTTGCTTCAGTACCCTGTTCATACTGCCGGCGGAATCATGACGACAGAGTTCGTACAACTCGATCCAACGATGACAGTCGGCGCGGCGCTCAAACGAATTCGTGAGGTCGCAACGGAGAAAGAATCGATCTACGCCTGTTATGTCATGGAGCCAGGCACAAAACATTTGCTCGGAGCGGTTTCGCTACGCGACCTCGTGATGGCTGACTTGGATGCACCCTTAACTGGAGTAATGCGCGCCAGGCCGATCACAGTGAATGCACTCGACGACCAAGAGGTGGTGGCGCAAAAGATTGCTAAGTACAACCTGCTGGCTGTTCCGGTATTGGAGAGTGATGGAAGCGTGGTCGGATTTGTAACCGTAGACGACGTTATCGACGTCCTAGTGGAAGAAGGCACTGAAGACTTTCTGCGCATGGCCGCAGTCGAGCCGGGGGCTTTGGACAAACCTTACATGCAGGTTTCGTTGCCGCTGATGATCAGAAAGCGAGCCGGCTGGCTGGTGATACTGTTTCTCGGCGAGATGTTGACTGCAACTGCGATGGGCTTTTTTGAAAAAGAAATTGCCAAGGCCGTTGTCCTCGCGCTCTTTGTCCCACTAATTATTTCGTCAGGCGGTAACTCGGGATCTCAAGCGTCAACACTGGTAATTCGCGCACTCGCACTCAGTGAAGTAAAGCTCAGCGACTGGTGGCGTGTTATGCGGAGAGAGGTTCTGTCCGGGCTGGGACTGGGTCTGATTCTCGGTTTGATAGGTTTCCTTCGTATCACAATTTGGTCGCTCTTCTCGAATCTTTATGGCCCGCACTGGACGTTGGTGGCAATGACCGTGGGAGTTGCATTGATCGGAATAGTGATGTGGGGAACGCTGGCGGGATCGATGTTGCCATTTTTGTTGCGCAAACTCGGCTTCGATCCAGCTACCTCTTCGGCTCCCTTCGTCGCTACCCTTGTTGACGTAACTGGCTTGGTGATTTACTTCAGCGTCGCGGTGGTCTTGTTGAGAGGGACGCTTCTTTAGAGGCGAGTTAGAAGTCGTACGCGAAACCGAGATGCGCGCCGAGGCGTGGGCTCGCTGTAAAGCGGCCGCCAAGCAAAGCAAACGACAGCGTTAACTTCTTAGTTAGTAGATAGTCTCCACCAATCTGTGTTGTGAGTTGACCGCGTTGCAATTTGAAATTCCCTGTTACTGCCCCAAACAATTCCGCGCCCAACTGAAGCTTCCCCGAAAACTCGTGCACGAGAGAACCGTTGCCCGTGTAGATTTGCCCGCGTGTTGAGTTAATACCAATGAGTCCGGTGGTTTCGTTTCCACTGAAGAGGATTCCACCATTGACACGACCTTTGGTTTTCTTCGTGAACGACTTTTGGAGAATGCCATAGAGCCAATAATCGTTTAGTCCAGACCCGAACTGCTCTTTGGCATTCCCCGTCGGAGCTTCGAAATAAAACACCAATGCCATCGCCGGAAGTCTCGACCCTTCATGCTCGGCGTAGAAGTTGTACTTGAGTCCAAACTGGGTATCACCAACTCCGGAAGGATTTCTCCGCTCAACAATACGCGAATTCATGAAAGTCAGATAAGGAGCGTTTATTCCAAATTCCAGCTTGTCAGTTATGCCATAGTTGAGTGTAAAAACCAGGGTGTTCTGACGTTTTGCGGGATAGGCTGATGCCTGAAGAAGGTCGTGCTCATTGTAGACTTCAATGTGAAACTTCCCTTTCGGAGTCGTGTCCGTGTCGTCAGTGTAGAACGGTAGTTGAGCATGTGCGTCTGTTGCGACGACGAATATGAACCCAATAACGGCAATGAGAATTTGAACCGGGAGACGCTCCATTCGAACGAAGGTTAACACAATCCCGGCTCATAAAGATTCCGAGTGTTAGCGCATTTTCGAGGCCTTACTTGGCTCGTTCTGCTTTGATGTGGAGACTCATAACCACCTCATCGCGAATCAAATTGTTGGCTGCACCCGCATAATTAATCCCAAAGTCTTTTCTGTTGATCGAAAAGGTAGTCTCTACGGTAATCGCATCCGCATTTGGGACTATTGTGGCTGGAAAAGTTATCGACTTCGTTACTCCATGCAGTTGAAAATTGCCGGTTACGGTATGCGTTGCCCCCTTGTCGCCACCTGGCTTGATTTCAGTGGAAGTAAATGTTGCCTGTGGATACTTCGCGACATCAAAAAAGTCCG
>DATEXA010000020.1:0-7806 GCA_035257465.1 Pyrinomonadaceae bacterium
AGTTGGAGCCGCAGCAGGAGCAGGCGGCTCCTATTTGTATTCACGACATCGTCGTCCTCGACGCTATTAGTAATTTGACTAATAGCAAACGATCACAAAGAACGGAGAAAACTTAATGTCATACGAAGAACAACAAGCAAGAAAAAGCCGAGTCGTAGTTGAGACGCCTACCGAAAGGCGTGAGGTTATCAGCTCTCAATCTGTGCACACACCGGATCGAAGTGGAATCTCGGCCGGGTTGGTAGGAGTGCTTGTCGTGGTTGCGATCGCACTGGTCACCATACTCGTGTTGTTCTGGATGAGCAGCCAAACCGCGAGCGATCAAAACGCGAACCTGGCGGCCGCTCAACAACAGCCGCCAACCGTCGTACAACAAGCACCAGTGCAACAGCCACCTGTGATCATTCAACAACCAGCTCCGGCAACACAACCGGCACCGATCGTCATTGCACCGCCGGCGGGTGGATCAACCCAACCAACGGCACCTGCTAATGACGATGCGGCAATTCAAATGAACATTGATAAGCTGCTGACGGACGATCCTACATTCTCAACGTTGGGGATAACGGCAAGCGTCATGAACGGCAAAGTCACGCTATTAGGAACCGTAAAGAGCGACTCTTTGAAGAATCAGGTGGAGAAGATGGTTCGCCGTGTTAAGGGAGTCAAAGACATCGACAATCAGATTACAGTGATAGCCGATTGATGTGGGCGAAGCACTGGTGGGACAGAAACGCCGCGCTGATTTTGGCGCGGCGTTTCTGTGTTTCGGATTTCAGTAACTCTCGGTGTGCTCACGTAGCCATTCATCCAACTCTTCAGGTGTTGGCTCGCGACCAAGCTCCTCCGCCAGGCGCATGCGAACAAACTCTGCTTCTTCCTTTGCTACCTCGGCCAACTCCGACGAAGCGTCCCTTTCATCGCTCATAAATTTTAACCTCCGCGGTGTCGAGTGAAGTTTCTACGACAAGAGCGCTTTCTTCACAAGTCAGGAGTAGCCGCCTTGAGTTCTCTTTCAGCTCAAAATCTACAGTCTGAATCGGAGACAGAACAGCAGGTACGCTTAACGCTTGCAAACTATCATCCGCAACGTCTCGGCTAATTGAATCGATATCTGATTTGATCTCACGCTTAAATTCTTCGCTCGCCTCCAATTCTGCGATAGCCTGCGATTGGGGCACCAATCCCATCTCACCGTCCAGATAAATGTTCCAAATGAACCCGATGTCCAATAACAGGTAGGCTGTTTCCTCCCAAACGAAATAACCCAGAACGGTCGCGCCGATTACGTGAGCAATGACGTGATCCTGATGAGTGTTTGTCTCTGCAACGGTCCACTCGCTCATCAACTGTCGTACTCCATCAAACTTTTCGATCGAAGTGCGGCAATACAAGCGCTCACAACTGAACCAAGACCGCCAACGATGACGGAAAGTGGCGCACCTATGACAGCAGCCAATGCGCCCGCTTCGAGTTCACCGAACTGAGGGCCACCCATGAAAAATATTTGATTGATTGCGGTCATGCGTCCACGAATATGGTTGGGTGTAACGAGTTGTCGAATCGTTTGCCGGAGTACCGTGCTTACCGTGTCAGCCGCGCCTGTTATTCCCAGCATGACTAACGACAGCCAGAAGACTGTGGACAAACCGAACCCAGCAGTTGCTAGCCCAAATACGGCGACAGAAGCAACTACGAGTCGTCCTTGATTCCTGAAGCTACCAATTCGTGCCATACACAGCGCCGTCACCACTGAGCCAAATGCCGGAGCCGCCGCGAGAAAACCGTACCCGCGAGCGTCCACGTGCAATCGCTCGTGCGCGAAGATTGGCAGTAACAAAGTCGCAGATGCGAAGAACGTTGCCGCGAAATCAAGCGTCATCGTCTGAACAATGATTGGCGTCTGCCAGACAAAACGTAGTCCTTCCTTCAATGCGCGAAGACTCAACGCTTCCCTGCGACCACTTTGAAGTTCTGGACTACCGCTGACGCGCATCGCTATCAGTGCTCCGATAACTGCCAGGAAAGATGCGGCGTTAAGGGCATAAATAATCGCCGGGCCGCTCTCAGCTAACATGAATCCCGCCAACGCGGGACCACCGATTGTCGCTACGTTGAAGACAATAAGTCCAAGACTAACCGCGTTGGGAAAGTCATGCGCTGGAACAAGAGACGGCATCAGAGATTGTCTGGCTGGAATGTCAAAGGCCGTTGCCGCCGCGGCAAGCGCGCTAAGCAGGTAAATAGGCCACACACTTTTGAGGCCCGCAATTGTCGTAGCGGCGAGCAAACCAGCCGTCAAGAGCATTACGCTTTGCGTAGCGATCATGAGCTTCTTACGGTTAACCGCGTCCGCAACCACTCCGCCGAGAAGCGAGCAGATAATTATGGGCGCACCACGAAAGAGACCTACCAGTCCGAGTGCGAAAGCTGATTTCGTGAGCAAGTAGACGTGCCAGTTGATCGCGACTGATTGCATTTGCGATCCAGTAACTGAAACAGCCTGTCCTAGCCAAAGCAAACGAAAGTCACGATGTCTGAGTGCTGCGAATGAGGAAGATTTTAGGGGAGCGGTTGAATCCGGAAGCACCGGATCTAATTGCGGCTGAGGCATCAAACCATAACTTACACGTTTGAGGAGTCTGGTTCAAAGGCTCACAGGAGCAAACTTCTACTCAATATAATGTTCGCTCAATCGAGTCCGGAGAGAAGAAGGAAGCGATTTCCAGCTCGCTACGTCGAAAACATGCGGTGTTAGACTGAATGAACTAACACGAGAGCCTCGCCAGGTTTTGAGATGTTCGTCGTACAGCCACTGATAGAAAGGACCTCCTCCTTTGCGACTGTAGAATGCTAAGACACCGCCGTTGGCATGCGCCACAGCTGCCCGAATATAAATTCGTAATCCGTTCACGCTACTGATTCCTTAACTCCTACTGCGGAGCTTTTTGCCGCCTTACCATTTTCTTTCCCGATAATCGTGAAATTAATCAATCCGCGCCGAGCCTCTTCAAGGGCAATGCTGATGTTCCTGCGCCGCGAAGGATCGGGCAGTATGCGTGGCGTGCCGCCCCTTAGCAGCTGTTTGCTCCTAAGTCCCGCGACCACGATCATTCTGTAGATTGAATCGATCGACCTGAGGTCTGCATTTAAACCGTTTCTGGTGCTGTGCGTTACTTTGTTGGTGCTGTGCGTTACTTTGTTGGTGCTGTGCGTTACTTTGTTCATAAGTGTTTCTGAGTTTGACGCTAAACAATTCGCAGGAAGTAGACCAAAACTGGAAGAAGGACGACGACGAGCGCGGCGACGTGTAACCAACTTACGCTTCTCTTCTGACAGTTCGGACATTTGACACGCCACATCGCCAAGACAGTCCCGCAGCTACTGCAGAACCAAATCAATTTCGTAGGAGGCGCATCAGGATTATTCATTGAAGTCCCTTGCCGTCACGGATCTCTTCAACCCAATGACCGTGATGTGAAGCTCATCCTCTCGATCACGACGCAGAAAAACGGAGAAGACAAAAAAGCCTGTAATGCATGCCAACAGAGCAACGAACATGGCAATCACCAAATGTATATATCCGCCATGACTCTCAAGCGTGCCATTAGTTCCCTTGAATGTGACAAACAAATAAAACTGCCATACCGCCAGCGTCAGGAAGAGTGGCAGCGCAGCGATTGCGAATCCAAGACCCTTAGCTTTTTTTGCAGCGTAGTTCAACTGATTCCTTTCTGATGTTGCGCGGGTAGATTCTGCTAAGGCAGAAGTGGACATAGCTATACCTCTTCGTCCGAACACGAGTGAGAGGCTAGCAAAATGTTAAGTGATATTTAGATGGAGACATCAAGACTCTCTCTTCCTCAGGCAGTCTCGTTTCGAAAAACAACAGACGGCACAAGGAAAGAGCGCAATGGGTGCGATCCCGATGTCGAGAGTGGGTTTTCTAAAGAACTAACTTCCAAACTCAGTGTAACACAGATCAAACTAAAGTACGCCTCAATGCCGACAAAGCTACTGGTTCGGTGCCAAGCTCAAATTGAACCAGTAGCAGCACAGAGCATATGTTGACGATCTAACCTTCGTTCTCAACGGGGTCATAGGCATCGTTGAGCTTTCGAAAGTGATAACCCATGGCAGCGAGTCGTAATGATTCTGTCATTCGGTCATGGTGTTTACGAACGGCCTGAATTAGAAAGCGCCAAAACTCTTTTCGCTCACCATCGATGACACCAAGCTTGAGCACCAGGCGGACCAGCGCTTTTACTTCTTGTATCAAATTATAGGGTGATGGTTCGGGGGTATCGTGAGGAGTTCGCTTAAGCGAATCAAGCGCGCGCTGGTAATACTCCCGCGGCTTGTAGATCGTTTTCATAATTGATTGGTAGCCCTGGATCAACTTGTCGACATCCATCTTCGGGACGAAGTTCAGGGTACTGATAGTGTTATTTCCGGTGGCATCCTCTCCAAGCAATCGACCTTCACGCTCCAAACGCCTCCAAAGCTGTGTATCAGGGAGGGCGTTCAGCATTCCAACCATTGCCAGTGGGATTGCGCTTTCGCGTATGAAGTTGATTTGTCGCTCAAAGATATCCTCCGGATCATTGTCAAACCCGACTATGAAACCGGCCATGACCTCCATTCCGTAACTCTGGATTTTCTTAACTGAGTCCAACAGGTTTCCACGGTTCTGGGTTTTTTGAGCTTCCTTCAAACTTTCCTCGACAGGAGTTTCAATACCGAGAAATACGCGGCGGAAACCGGCATCACGCATATTAGCTAACAGTTCGTCGTCATCAGCCAGATTCACGCTCGCTTCGGTCAAGAGTGAAAATGGAAAGCCGTTTCGTTTTTGCCACTCGATGAGAGCTGGGAGTAAGAGTCTGACATTCTTCTTGTTGCCAATGAAATTGTCATCGACGATGAACAGTGGTCCACGCCAACCAAGGGCCTTCAACTGGTCCAACTCGGCCAAGATCTGCGCGTTTGTTTTCGTGCGAGGAACGCGTCCGTAGATCTCGATGATGTCGCAAAACTCGCATGAGAATGGACACCCGCGAGAATACTGAATCGACACAAAACTGTAGTGTTTTAGATCCGCCAGTTTAAAATCTGGCGTAGGTGAAAGTTCCATCGACGGTCGTTCTGCAGCTTTGTAAACACGCTTCGCCTCACCGCGTTCCAGGTCCTCAAAAAACTGCGGCAGCGTCGTTTCCGCCTCGCCCTGGAAGATATGATCGGCATCCGGAAGTTCTTCGATAGTGCTGGTAACATATGGGCCCCCGAGCACCACGACCTTGCCCTTCCGTTTAGCTTGCTGAACCACACTGTGCAACGATTGTTTTTGAGACAGCATTCCGGTGATAAAAATCATGTCAGCCCAATCGATCTGCGCTGGCTTCAACGACTCAACATTGAGATCGACGAGACGTCGGTTATACGAGGCCGGCAAAAGACTAGAGACAGTCAACAATGACAATGGAGGAAAGACGGAACGCTTCCCCTCAAAAGGAAGTGCGTGGCGAAAGCTCCAATAGGTTTCTTCAAATTCTGGGTTAACTAATAAGATGTTCATAATTCCTCCGCGCCGAGATGTTAGGTTACGGCGACCGAACTGCCCAGTAATAGTTCTGTAAAAAGACCTGGACGTAGGCTTCTTCACCCGTGATTCAATGTTTTAGTTAGCATTATCAATGCAAGCACCTCAATCTACCATGACCGACGTTTCGCCTGTGTATCTGTGGTATAAAGATCTTCGTCAACACAATCCTTCACTAATCAGTCGAGAACCCTGGGTTATGAGCATTGGAAGAGACGTCGAGTTTCGCGTAGGCCGCAGAGCTGTTGATGGGACAATTCGATTAACAGCGTATCCACCACAACTCGTGCAGTTGAGCGTTAGTTACAAGGGAGAACGCTCAAGTTCCGTCGTTCTAACCCGCTCGCAAGTTGCGGCACTGCGACAGGCTCTCGAACAATACGAGCTGGCGATGGACGACACCGACAGTCATTCGGACGTGTGGGATGGGAACGAACGGAGAGCAGGGTAACACGAATAGGCCACGTTTAGGCCTACCGGTACATCTGAGACTTCTGTAAGATCCTATAAGTGCAGCAAAAGAGTATATTGAGTCACCAAAACGACTGCCAAACGACTGAGAGCCACTCAGTCTGAAGTTTCAATCCTTCTCTGCTGAATCTGAACGAAAGGCACTACCAAACCCATGAAGACTACATTTTCTCGTGCTCTTGCCTCGCTCCTTATGTTGCTGTTTGCCTTGTCGCCTGTTTGGGCCACGTGCGGTGGCGGTGGTGGAGGTGGCACGGGTGGCGTAAGTGGCGGCGGCGGTAATAACGGCGGCCCCACGCCAGTTGTGTACAACGTTCCCTGGAGAATCTGGGAAGCCAAAACCGCACCAGCGAAAGGGTTGGTTCTCTACTGGTTTCCGGCTTCAAATGATGAAGTGAAAAAATCGCCTATGAAGGGATCGCGCATTCTGACGCTTTACTCGGCTCAGTGCGTCGCAATGTCTGTAGCCGATCCTAAGGAACCAGAGCTGCAAAAATTTGTTGGTGATTCAAAACCGCCGGTCGCAGTGTTGGCTACGGCAGATGGTTCGCCAATCAATAAAGTCGAAAGTAATGCCGGCAAGTTAAAGATCGATCAAGTCGAGAAGGCGGTCGATGCCGAAATGAAGCAACGCGAGAACGCGCTCGATGCTAAGTTGAAGGAAGGCAAAGAGAAAGAAAAGGCGGGCGACAACACGGGAGCGATCGCTGCGTTGAAAGCGGTTACTGAGGAGGGCTGCCTTTTCCCAAAGAAGTCAAAAGAGGCTGCGAAGGAATTGAAGAAACTTGGAGTCGCAGAGGTTGGCAGCTATCCCGCAGTCACTCCAATCTTTGAACGACGCGAGAGCGCACGCATCGAGCAAGTGATGCGCAACGGTTTGGTTGCTGAGATCCGCGAGCAATATACAGTCGCAGAAAAATACTATTCGCAGGCTCACAAAATGGATCCTGCGGATCCAACTCCTCTCCGATATCTAGGCGAACTGTATCGCCACCACATCGGTGATTGGGAAAAGGCCCGTACCACATTCGAATCGATCCTTAACATGCCTGCGGATTCAATTGCCCGCGCCGTGGCACTACACGGACTCGGGAAGATGACGATTCACGAAGGTCAGTTCAAGAAGGGGCTTTCGTTGATGGAGCAATCCGTCGCCGAGTTTCCGCTCGCACTCGCGTATCGAAATCTCGCCGTCTACTGGAATTCAGAAGGCGATTTGGAAAAAGGCAATGCGTACACGCAAAAGGCCCTCGCACTCGATCCAAAAGATCAATACAACCTGGTCTTTGCTGCTGTGTTCATGGCCGCATCAGGGCATGGGGATGAGGCGCTGAAGATCGCGCAGAGGAATCACGCAATGCTGCCGGCGTCGTACAACCTCGCAGCGATTTATGCTCAAACCGGTCACAAGGAAGAGGCACTCGCTTTGTTGAAGCGACATTTCTTCCGCTACGAGCGTTATCAAAACGTACGTGCTAAGGAAATGATGGAGGCGCGTGTTGACGCGGTATTCGATTCGTTAAGGCAAGACTCTTCGTTCCTTGCTTTGACAAGTGGTGCTGATGGCAGGTTGCAGATGCCGACGGGAAGCATGAAAGGAATGCAGCAAAAGTAACGGCGCTGTAATAACCTCTTTTCACTTCAGGGTCGCCAGCATCGGCGACCCTGTTTTTTGTTGTCCGATACGCTTCATCTTGCCGGGGCAGTAGCCCGACTGTGAAGGAGGGCTCAACATT
>DATEXA010000021.1:0-10405 GCA_035257465.1 Pyrinomonadaceae bacterium
CAGAACGCTAGATTGCTATCGCCGGGCAGAAGCCGTAAGGGACGTCGTCAGTTTACTCTGTTCACCACTATCCAGTGAGAGTAGAAAGATGCTGAAAGGATCTTGCGGCGAACTGCTGTTCACTACAGCCAGAAATTTTCCGTCCGGTAACCAGGCGAGACTTCTTCCCTCGACAGCTCCTTCCAAATACTTCTTCGGATCGGCATCAGCCCTCTCGGAGCCACCCAAAGCAGGTACTATACAAAACCCACTGCTGTCCGCGGATTGGCAAAGAAAAGCTAGGTAGCGACCGTCTGGCGATAAGGCAGGACTACGGTATATCGCGGGATTGGTGGTGAGCGGCAGCGGTGTCCCGACATCGACCAGCATAACGTAGATATTAAAATTCTTTGCGTTTTCGCCCGGGTGCGTTGAGAACTTGACATCGTTCTGGCCGAGAAATTTATGCCAGACAACCCCGATTCCCAGCAATAGGATCAGGGCAAATGCCACCACGCGTCTTTTCAGGTGCTTGGGCTCACTCAGCAAGTAGTTCAAACCTGATACTGAGAGGGTTCCTTTGTCTCGTATACTTACAGTCGCTGCTCGTCCGTAGGTTAGCGCGGCCCTCTCGCCCGGGTTTGTTTCCGGGCGCGTAAAGTGCTTCATCTTTGCGTCTAACTGCAATTCTTCAACCAGGGCGCGTAGGTCGGCCAGCAGTTCCTTCACCGTTTGATACCGCTCTTCTCTATCTTTGCGCAGCGCTTTAGCGACAATCCAATCCAGCTTTGCCGGAGCTTCTCTCGAGTGCTCATGAAGAGGCGGAGGTTGCTTTGTCAGGATGGAAGCTAAAATGTCGCTTTTTGTTGGTCCTTCAAACGGTGGGCGGCCCGTGATCACCTCGTAAAGCACGACACCCAGGCTCCAGATGTCCGTTCTGGCGTCTATCTCCAATCCCCGGGCCTGCTCGGGAGACATATAACTGGTGGTTCCTTTTACAATACCTGAATCTGTACTCACCGCAGGCATTGTTAATGCAGCATGGTTAACAACCAGAGCATGGTCCATTAGCTTGGCAAGTCCAAAGTCAACCACCTTTACTATGCCGTCCGGCCTTATCATGATGTTCTCTGGCTTTACATCACGGTGAATGATACCGACTGCATGTGCTTCTGCCAGAGCGGAAGCCGCTTGAATGGCCACATCAAGCGCTTCTTTTAAGCTAATGCGTCTATCCATCATCTGCAGGCGTAGGGTCTTTCCCTCAATGTATTCTGTGACAATGTAGCGTGTAGCGGCGTCTTGACCGATTTTATGAATGGTCACGATGTTCGGATGATTCAGTGCTGATGCGTTGCGCGCTTCTTGTTCGAATCGACGTAGTCGATTTGCGTCGCTCGTGAACTGTAGCGGTAAGAACTTGAGTGCAACTTGCCGACCCAATCTTAGGTCCTGGGCCAGGTAAACCTCCCCCATGCCGCCCCGGCCGAGCAATCCCAGTATCTTGTAAGCCCCGACGGTTCGGCCCACTAACCGCGCATAACCTTGCTCGAGCAAGTCAGCCGCGATCTTTGATACCGATATTTCTGTGGAACCCTTGACCGGTTGGCCGGATTCGCGTTTCAACACCGAATGAGACGAGTCATCGATTTGTTGCGGGCGGTCGGGATTCATAAAAGAATAGCCTGAGACTACCAATTACATAAAAGGTTACTAGTGAGATCTTCACTAGCGACAGCTTAATGAAGTCGCTATGGAAGGACCGTCGCTGGTTTCGACTCGACCGCAGCCGCCGGCAAAGGTATGGCGCAGAAAGAAGTTAACGTTGAGCTTTGCACAATACCCTTTGCTCATCATGGGAACTTACAACTTTCCAAAGTGGCTCCATACTGATAGCAAACCGCTCACCTGCGACAAGCTCACGACTTTCTGCAATTACCAGGCAGCCGCTCTGGTGTATCTGCCAAACATCAATAAGCACGCCAGCGCTGGGTGAGTGCTGACTCATTGAACCACCTTTCGATTCTCTTGCGTTCGCCTTCAAGCGGGAGACTGGTAATGGAGCATTATCCAGCCATTCGATCTTGGGGCGTTTACCCGGCTCAACGATGTAGAGTGTGAATCTTAGTTGCGCCATAGTCGCTCTCACCTTTTCGAGGGGCATGAAGGAAGCAGGGAGTACGCTTCCTTCACCAGTGCCAAATATAGTTGCCTCTCCGTATTCTTGTGACCAGAAGCCGCGAAACGTTTCAAACTCACTCATTCACGACTCACAAAACTCAGATGTTGTCAGTAGGTTTCGAAACTATTGATTCCTCTTCGGCAGTCTGTCGGATTCCAAGGCTGTCAGCAGTGCGCATGGCATCATGAGTTGTGATTTTTGTGCTGCCCTCATTCTAGTGAAATGTTTTGCGAGTAATACGCACAATCTATTGGAGAAGATTGAATGAATGCACACAGTGGAGAGGCATGCGAAATGCCGAGCCAGTCAGTTACCTGTTGTTGACATTGATTTAAAGATCGGCTTAGTGTCTGGCGAGTCCAGAGGTTGAATTGCCTCCAGCTCCGCCAAGTTCTTCAATTGTCATTCTCAAATCTAACGTTTTAGCTCCCTGGGTGATTAATTAGCAATTCATGATCTTTGTACACTGCCTCGTTTGCATAACAGACCCGTATGGTGGACCAATGAGCGCAGAACCTAATCAGTTTTGAGGCATGCAATCCACTCGAAAGAAGGAGGACCTACGATGAGTTCGACATTGCGCGACAAGAATAAATGGCTTGTAATGATTTACCTCGCCGGCGATAACAATTTGAGTGAGGAGTGTGTCTTCGATCTAATGGAAATGAAGAGGGCAAACTTACACGAAGATGTTGTCGTAGTCGCGGCACTCGATTCCGGCATACACGATGGCACGCGAGTAACTATTCGAAAGAACTCGACACCCGGTGAACTTCGCAAAGACTTGGAGATCTCGCAAGAAAATGAAAGTGCTAAGCGAGAAGATTTTACTTACTTAGACAAGATCCTGAATTTCATCGAAGAGTCCATCACTCTATACGAAGGTCGCCGTTATGCATTGATTCTCTCTGGCCACGGAAGTGGCAGTATCGGTAATTTTCTCAGCAAGGAAGACTCAGACCGGATAATGAGCTTAAGTGTTCCCGCACTTGCTGACCTTCTGTGGAAAGTGTCACAAAATGAGAGATTGGCGTCGGGGAAACTAGACATTCTGGGTCTGGATTCCTGTCTTATGAGTATGACGGAGATTGCTTACGCCGTGCGTAATCATGCCAAAATCATGATCGGTGCCGAGGGGTTTGAACCGTTGGCCGGATGGCCTTACAAAGACGTGCTTGAGCAGTTTAAACCCGTCAATAAATCAGAGGAGGAGTTGGCCAAGCATATTGTGACCACGTACATTAACTACTATACGGATTACCAGGCGGCGGGTATTTCGGTGGATCAAGCCGCCTGTGACCTGAGTAAGATCGACAATTTAACGGATGCTGTCCAGAGCCTTTCTCTAAAGCTCCAGGAGTATCTGCCGCAGAACCAGGTTCGAAACGCCATAGTGCTGGCACATTGGGAGGCCCAGTCCTACAAGAATGAGCAGTACACGGATCTTTACGATTTTTGCCACCTCTTGAAGAACAACTGTGAAGTAGTGGACGTTAGAACGGCTTGCCAGAATGTGATGAATACGATCCATGGCAGTCAGATGGAAGGCAAAAACGCTAATGACGCCGAGGCTAACTTTAGTCACGTAGATGGCTTCGTTCTAAAATCCTGTTACAGCGGGTTGACGGTTCAGTATTCCAGGGGTGTATCGATCTATTTTCCCTGGGCCGAAAACAAGTCTGAGCTGGACGCGTATGAAAAGCTCGAGTTCGCCAACAACTCCGGTTGGTTCAACTTCCTTAAGCATTACTTGCGAGTCACCCGACGTGAGCCTCGACCAGGTGTAGGGAAAGTACGAAACTTCGATCAACCAGGTCTGCCTAAGACCGAGCCAGCAGTCACCGTGGTCTCTTCATTCCATCGAAATGGCTCAGAGAACAAGAACGGCTCCGAGAACAAGAATGGCTCCGAGAATAAGAATATAGGCAAGGGCGTCGGCAGTATGAGAAATCCACCCACAACGTTTTTCGACTGTGCAGATTGCTCAAGGAGCGATACGTGAAACCAGTCCGGTCCCGATGGCAAGAGGATCACCTTATCCTAGGGCCGCGCGAGCATTGAGCGACCCCACTTAACCACAGGTGATTAGAAAAAGAAGTGAGACGTACTTTGGAGATATGCACACCGTGCAATATGACGTCTTGCAATCGAGGCGCTTGGATGTCGCCGCACCAGCGCCTCAAAACAAAACTAACTCTCTTTGCCATCGCTCTTATCCTGTTAGGTCCTGCGCTCGATAACCGAGGACACTCTTACTCGCCCGGCACTCTTGCCCAAACGAGCAGTACAGATTCACCGTCGGTGAGTGTTTCTTCTCCACAGGATAGATACCGAATCTCCGCCGAGAAAAAGCTTGCAGCGGGAGAGCAATCACTGAAGGAGTGGACAAGAGAGTCCAGTCGGGCCGCGATTGATAAGTTCAAAAGTTCTTTGGTCGACTGGCAAGCCGTCCGTGATCGACATGCAGAAGCTCAAACTCTTAGACGCATCGGGGACGTTTACCAGGCTTTAGGCGAATACCAAAACGCGCTGACCTTCTACAATCATGCACGATCTGTGATTCGAAAAATCAGAGATCGCGGCAAGGAAGGCGAAGTGCTTAACGACGTGTGCTACGTTTATAACAACTTGGGAGAAAGTCAAAAGGCCCTGAGTCTCTGTACTCGTGCACTCAAATTAAGTCGGGCCTTTGCTAACCAGCGGGAAGAAGCCAGGGCTCTTAATAATCTTGGCGAAATCTACTACGGCTTAGGCAAGCTGCAACGGTCCCTCGACTTTTATAAGCAAGCTTTGTCGCTCTGGCGTAGTCCTGGAAACCGACCAGGATTAGCTCTCACGCTCTTGAATTTTGGTTACACATACTCGGATTTAGGCCAGATGGGCGAAGCTCTTGATTCATACAATCAAGCACTCGCCCTGTGTCAACTCACAACTGACCGGCGCGGACAAGCAGTTACACTCTCTGCTATTGGCCGTCTTTACTCGCGCATGGGGGAAACTCAGAAAGCGATCGACTCCTTTGAAAGGGCCATGCAGCTGATTCGCATCATCGGAGATCCGATCGAAGAGGCTCGAGTCCTTAACGGGATGGCGTACATCTACAATGGGTTGGGCCAAAAGCAGAGGGCCCTTGAGTTCTACGACCGAGCACTGTCTCTCTTTCGAGCCGCAAACTATCCCAATGGCGAGGCCGCTACTCTCGGAGACGCTGGTAGAGTCTATTTTTCATTAGGAGATAACGAGAGGGCGCTTGAATATCTTCAACGGTCCTTAAGTATTTTTAAAACGGTGGGCGATCACCGCATGGAGATCGCCAACCTTAAGGAGATAGGGCGAATTCATAACGCTCGGGGCGATAAACGCCTGGCCTTCCAAAGCTATAACATTGCGCGCTCGTTTTACCATGGTCAGAAAGATCGCCGCGGCGAGGCAGCCACGCTCAACCTGATTGGCAGCATTTATCAGGATTGGGGACAGACCCAAAAAGCGCTTGAATCTTACAGTCGTGCACTGCTTCTCAGCCGAGAAGCAGAATATCCTGTTGCGGAAGCAATGACGCTATACAACATCGGAAATGTGGAGCGAGAACGGGGTAGTCTAGAACAGGCCCGGACCCGATCAGAGGCGGCTCTCAAAATCGTAGAATCTCTGCGCACGAATGTCACAAGCCAGGATCTGCGAGCTTCCTTTTTCGCAACTGTTCGACAGCATTATGAGCTCTATGTCGACATTCTCATGCAGTTGCACAAGCAGCAGCCGACAAAAGGTTTCGATGCTACCGCCTTTGATGTAAGCGAAAGAGCGCGCGCACGCTCGCTTCTGGAATCGCTGAAAGAATCGGGTGCCGATATTCGGCAGGGCGTCGATACCGCGCTGTTGGAAAGAGAACGCTCGTTGGAACAGGCATTGAATGCCAAAGCCGAGCGGCGTATGCAACTAATTGCAGCCAGGAATGACGTGGAGGCGCAGACAATAGGCAGAGAAATCGATCAGCTCACAAGAGAGTACGACGAGACAAAAACACAAATCAAGTTGACAAGTCCGCACTACGCAGCCTTAGTGCAGCCCGAGCCGCTGAAACTACATCAGATTCAAGCACAGTTGCTTGATGACAACTCTCTCTTGTTGGAATATATGTTGGGTGACGAGAGAAGCTACGTGTGGGCGGTAACGCGCACCGAGGTCTCGAGCTTTGAGTTACCGGGGCGAGTCGCGATAGAGCAGACTGCGGGACGGTTACACAGTCTGTTGACGGCAAGACTGCCCAGGCAGGATGAAACAACCGACCAGCGCCAGCGGCGTGTGGTGGAATCTGATTCCCAACTCCCTAATGAAACAGAGTCTTTAAGTAGACTTCTTCTTGGACCGGTAACAGAGAAAATCGACAAGAAGCGGGTGTTGATTGTCCCGGACGGAGCATTGCAATACATCCCGTTTCAGGTTTTGACTGTATCGACTGACACGCGTAGTCATGGTCCAAGTGAGGTTAAAGCCAATGACAAAGGTGATAATCGAATTCCACTTATAATTGACCACGAGATAATCAACGAGCCTTCTGCGTCAACGCTTGCGTTGGTTTTGAGCGAGAAGGCTAATCGCAAACCAGCGTCAAACACAGTAGCTATTCTCGCTGATCCAGTCTTCGAGGCAGATGATCCTCGGGTCAAAGTGCCAAACAAAGATACAACGTCTGCACCGGCGAGTTCAGTGCCGAGCAAAATCGCCGAAGCTTTGCGAGACGTCAGTCTCGATGGATTGAAGATTCCACGTCTACTAGCTTCTCGTGAAGAAGCAGAAGGAATTATGGCTGTGATTCCGCAGGGGACGGGCCTGAAGGCACTAGGGTTTGACGCTAGTCGGAGCACTGTCGCGAGAAAGGATCTGGACCAGTATCGGATTGTTCATTTCGCCACGCACGGCGTTCTTGATAACGAGAATCCAGAGTTATCCGGAATAGTTCTATCCCTATTTGATCAGGAAGGACGTCCTCAAGATGGATTCCTGCGGCTACATGACATTTACAATCTGAATCTTCCTGTCGATCTGGTCGTATTGAGTGCATGCAACACCGGCCTCGGAAAAGATGTGAAAGGTGAGGGATTGATTGGACTGACACGAGGCTTCATGTATGCGGGTGCTGCGGGAGTTGTGGCTTCGCTATGGAAGGTGGACGACGATGCTACTGCGGAACTGATGAGGCATTTTTACGAGGCCCTGTTTAAGAAGGGAATGTCTCCTTCTGAGGCATTAAGAGAATCTCAGCTCGCGATGAGGCAGCAACCACGCTGGCACGCGCCGTATTATTGGGCAGGTTTTGTATTACAAGGACAGTATGATCAAAAGGAAAGCATGACCGGGCCGTCGCTCCGAATAAGGGGGCGGCTTGCCGAGCTGATAATTATTACGGGAATCCTAACTGGGGCAGCATTCCTCGTCCTAAGACGAAGACGAAAAGGAGCTAAGTAGAAACCATTTTGCGGATGGCGGAGTGTCTATTTCCCGCACTAGGGTTTCCTAAGAACACTCCATGAAGAAAGACTGGGTTGTAACTCAGGAATCTTTTGATGCATTGCTTGCATGGCTTGACCCGAACCGGGAACGGGCGGCAGAAAGGTACGAAGATATTCGTAGCCGACTGATTAAACTCTTCACGTGTCGCGGTTGCTATGAACCTGAAGACCTGGCTGATGAGACCATTAATCGCGTTATCAAAAGGTTGAAAGACATTGAAGCTTCTTTCACCGGCGATCCCACACGCTATTTTTATGGCGTTGCAAATAATGTGCATAAGGAGTATTTGCGGAGAAAACCGGTTCCTCAACCTCCGATCGCACCCGAAAGTTCGGAGCAAATTGAGCGGGAGTACGAATGCCTGGAGCGATGTATGGAAGAGTTGACGGCGGATAACCGACAGCTTGTGTTGCAATATTATCAGCGTGAGAAGAGGGCACGGATTGACCACCGGAAACAATTGGCTCAACAGCTCGGTATTGCACTCAACGCGTTGAGAATACGTGCTCACCGTCTGCGAACCTCTCTTCAAGAATGTCTGCAAAATTGTCTTGAAGAGGCGCCCGGATGAAATGAGTAGCCCCAAGAGAGCATCTATTATAGAAGGTCGACGAGAAAGGAGGCGCAGCGTTGAGTTCAAAGATTGAAGAGCAGCAGCTTGTTAGAAAATATTTGCTAGGCATGCTGCCCCCTGACCGCTTGGCCCAGCTTGAAGAACGGCTTCTAAGCGAAAACGAGCTCTATGAAGAATTGCTCATTGCTGAGGATGAGCTAATTGATCAATACCTTTTGAATCAACTCTCAGATTCCGAGCGCGCAACTTTCGAGTCGGGCTTTCTACTCACGCCAGAGAGGCAACGGAAGATTCGCTTCGCTCGAACGTTAGAAAGATACGTCTCCGCAGCTGAACCGAAGGAAATCGCGGGGGCTGCATCTTCGGAAAGCCCTCTCCGCACTTTTGCGAGACTGTTCGCGTTTCTAAAAAGCCCAATAGCGGCTCCCTTACTTGTGGCTGCTGCCCTGCTGCTCGTCTTTGGTTCTTCATTTTTCTTTTGGAGTCTGCGTGCTCCGACGCAGCCTCACACCGAATCGGGTAATGTCCTACGCGTAGTTCTCACAACTGACCTGACCCCTTTCGTGCGTGAAGGCGGTGAAATGAAGAAAATCTCTATTCCTCGTGGTATTGAGACAGTGCAACTGAGGCTCCAATTGCCCGCACTAAACTACTCGGCGTACCGTGCCGTATTGCTAGGAACCGAGAGTCCCGACGGTTGGACTCGGGAAAACATCAAGCCCGAAACTCTTGGGGGAGAGAAGTTTCTTAGTATGGATTTGCCTGCAGAGACCCTCAAACGCGACGATTACCAGATAAAAGTAAGTGGTTCGCCGGAAAAAGGTAACTACGAAGAAATAGGTCGTTATCGATTCCGGGTCGTTGAATGACCCTTTGGCCGCCAAAATCCTCTCGTCTCATAGCTTTGTCGAAATAGACGTTCTCTCGACTGCGTCACAAATCCCCAGCGCCAAAGCCAGCGTTTATCGCGAACTCCTGATTAGCTGATCATTAGAAATGTTGCTATGAATCTGTTTCGAGACGGAGAGTCTCTGATCAGAAGAGCTGGAGAAGAGCAGTGCGAGCGCATCACAACCCGCGAACCCGTAGAATTCAAATCGTCCTCTACCCTAGCTCGATTGCCGTGTGAGGTTAAATTTCGAGAGCAAACGACAGCTTCAGCCGCGAGAGATTCTGCGCAAGCTTAATCTCAAATTCTCTGATCGCGCAACGGGGCGGGTAAGCGGACGCATAGAGTTTCTCCTTTTGAGGAAAAGGTTACGTTGACGCAGCGGAGGAACGTTTTAACAAACGCAGCAGAGTGATCGCTGCTTACCTTCGAACCATTACCGCAGTTGCCCAAAGAAAACCCTCTTAATTAGCCGCACCACGCTCGGAACTAACCAGAACCACTGAACGTACCCGAGGACAAAAAACCAAAACCACACCATCACGTAATTATTGATCTGGACCAGTGAGCCCAGCGGTGAGATCATTTGGGTCAGAAACCCGGTTAAGATGACGAGCGGACGGGCGAGGACGCCCAGAGGAAAACTAAGCACTAGCATGGGCCCAGTAAGAAAACGCTCTGTTTCTCCGTCACCCTTGGAGATTACAACTCCAACGAGAATGACAGCACAGCTGCAAGCCATGCTATTTTCAAGATACGTGTTGCAGTGCATTTTTCAATCCGCATTGTTTTCACGAAGTGCTAGCCGATCGAAAAGTATGCCTATTGTACGCGCGAGGAATTTTTGCAAGCTTTTTGGCTGTCGCTAAGTTTTTGAGAGGATTTTTGGTGGCCAGGGACGGAATCGAACCGCCGACGCCGGCCTTTTCAGGGCCGCTTACCGATTCGCCGAAGTGGTTTGAAATCAACGGATGTCACTGAGGTTGAAAAGCTTATGCCATAATTGATTTAGGATGATGTGGGATGGATTGGGCCGTTGTAGGATTCTCGATGTGCGCGTATTGTGCGCGCGCGATCGCCGAAGCGCCTCTTGCATCAGTCCACCCCGGTAAAAACTGGAAACTAGTTCCCTAGCGTACCTTTCTCGCAGCGCAGCGATAATCACATTCTTCCCTTTCGTGACTCTTTGAATCGAGGGAAATTGCTATCGTACCGAATTAGTGCTTCGTCCCGACAACAGCATCAGATCTCGCGGGTTCTTCCGGCATCG
>DATEXA010000022.1:0-8147 GCA_035257465.1 Pyrinomonadaceae bacterium
GTTTACTTACTCATCGCGCGGTCGCTTTCGTGTTGGTCTGGCGCAATCTCTTCGCAGAGATGAACCCTTTCGCTTAATTGCTGACCGTCAAATTGAAAACGGAAACCGAATGGGCGGGCAGGATCACGACAAACTTCGAGCCACCACGCGCGATGGATCTCTTTACTTTTAAGGCATTCGGAGACACGAAGCTATTTGAAGAGTTCAGATTGGGTGCGTTGATTGTCGAAACCTCAATTCGTGGATTAACGCTTATTCCCTGAATGGAAACGGTCGTGGTAAGCGGACGCTCAAGATCACAATTTACTGCTTTGATAAATATTCGCTTGCCATCTTCTGACCGACTAGCGACAACATCAAGCTGAGGTACCTGCTTTCCTTCTCGGCTGCTATCAAAAGTCGGGCTGTCTACCACGCTCGTGAGAATCTCCCTGCCTGGCGCATCCGCATAAAGTTGATTCACCAAATAGATGGGGGAAACAAACGACCCTTCTCTACTGGCTTGGATAATTCCTCCCGGCCAACCATTAACAAGATCCGAAACCGCGCTCATCGCCACAAGTCCATTGGTCCTTTCGAACACGTTCATCAATCGAGCCCCATAAAGAGCCGACAACATTGAATACTGTTGGTTGAGTGATAAATCCAGACCCCATTCGTTGATGGACAGTTTGATCTCATGTCCGGGGCTTACTTCTTTTAAGAGCGTTGCAACCTGCTCATAGAATCGTTGATAAAAGAGAGGGTGCGACATCAGGTTCGATGTTTCACCTTGCATCTCTCGTCGGCCGTAATAGTGGTGAATCGCAAGGTAATCGATGACTGAACCGGCGTTGCTAACAACAGTTCTATTCCAATCCATGTTGTTGTCACCGACCGCAATCAGCTTTATGGTCGGATCGACTTTTCGCATTGCCGCAGCATAACGAGTCAAGTTGCGGGCATAAGTGACGGCGTCGCTGTGACCGCGCACCCATGATCCCCAGATCTCATTACCGATCTCCCAGAGCTTCACGTTGAAGGGTTGAGGATATCCGTGTGCAGCGCGCAGAGCTCCGTACTTTGTCGTAGTCGCGCCGTTACAATACTCGACCCAGGCCGCAGCTTCGTCGACCGTCGCTCCACGCCCCTCGACGTTCACCGTGATTGTGGGTTCGGCGCCAACCTGACGGCTCAAACTCACGTACTCCGCAGTGCCAAAATCGCTTGGCTCTGGTTCGTTCTTCCAGGAAAGATTTGTCCAGGTTGTACGCTCATCGCGCGGTCCCACACCCCATTGCCAATGATAGTCCTGTGCGACGTTGCCGCCGGGCCACCGAAGAAACGCGGGTCTTAGATCTTTTATCTTTTTGAAGACGTCTTGCCTGACGCCGGCGGGTGAATCTCCGGGCGTTAATGAGACTTGATCAATCCAAACGCGTCCGCGACCTTTGAACAGAATTGCAAATCTCGCGAGTGGATCGTTGATGGACGAACGCAGGTGTACTTCATACTTGCGCCACGATCCTTTTATCGGGTTGATGGATGATTCGGTGTAGACAGTACCCGCAATGTTATCCGGCTCCAACGCAAACGTGATCTGTCCGTCGAAGTCAGACGTCTTCAGCCAAACATAACCAACATAATCAATGCCGGCTCGCAGCAGGATGCGGCTTTGGAAAATGCCGTGACGCGTTATGATTCCGTCGGCGACATCCAGCCGTAGAGAGTGAGCCACAGTTTCCGGCGCCTTCGTTTCGGGATAACTTGTAGTTGCATCCCAATTAAAGTTCAGCGCGTAGTCGTCGTTTCGATCATCTGGGTAACGCTCCCAATAACGAGAAAGGCCGATCGCGTTGGGTTGCTCTTCGAAACTTCGGTTGTGCAAGAGTTCAGCATGAAGACCAAACTTCACACCTTCAAACATGTGCTCTAGAAACTGTCCGTACAGCAAGGGGCTAATCTTGCCGATGGTCTTTGATGCGTCGATGGAAATTGAGGCGCGCGGCTGATTGTTCTGAGCAAAGAGGAGAGAAGAATTAGTCGATATCGTCAAACTTAAGACAAACACCCAGCACGTTACAAAGTTCCTTGTAAGGCGGTTGTTGTGATTATGATCTGTGATCAGCATGAAGTCAGTACACCTGCGTGGAGACTGTGTCAAAAACTCAGAATGCCAGCCATCCACAGATTACGCAGATTACACAGCTTACTTTGCGAAAACGAGAACAGGGGCAGAACTGAAACTCTGACACTCAACTACATGAGGTCGGGAAGGGGTCAGAGCGGTCCTTTCCCTAACCTCTAAATACTCAAACCTAGCGCGCCCCCGCCGGTTCACTTACATATGGGTGAAAGTCAGAGACTCAAGATTCACTCAAATTCACTGTAGTGGGCGGGGGCGTCGCTAGGTCTGAGTGGGGCCAAGTCTGAGAAGTGACCGCTCTGCCCCCTTCCCGACCGCGTGTAGTTGATTGTCAGAGCTTCGACTCTCTAGTCATTCCTTCTTCGTTACCAACACCTGAATCGAGTCCCAGTTATTCTCCGACGAGCCGTATCCGTACAGCATTACGCGAAAGGATTTAGGCAGGCTTTTGACTGTCTTCTGTAAACCAACCTGTCCATTCAAGGCAAAGAGATATTCGTCGCCGCGCCGGGCGATGCTTAAAGTTGGCATGGTGGCCTTAGTAGCAAGGTTCCTGTTGTCCAGACGTTCAGCTCGACCGTCAACAACCGCCCAGGCTTCAAACATTCCTTCGCTGGTTAACATCCATTCGACACGGTTACGTCCAGAAGAATCAAAGAGCACGGTCACAATCGCGTTGCCTAAAGGCGCGCTTGGTTGCCCGGGCTCCGGTAAGCCCGACCCCACTCTCGCAAGCACGGCGTTGATAACGAAGTGATCCCCATTGAAGTCTTGTTTCGAACGAACTCCAGATCGAGCGCCACTTACACTTCGCATCTGTAGCTGCCCATCTACAACTTTCAACGTTCCACCGTTGCCGCCCTCAAAGCTGAAACGCTCCCAATGCTTTTCGTTCAATTCAGTTCCGCTGAAGTCGTCACTCCATTCATCGACGGGTGGACCTTGAGGCTTGCCAGGTGTGTTCTGCTGTGCCGCAGCGAGCCATGCCGAGAAGATAAGCGCCAGCAAACATAACCAGCGTGATGTTCTTAGGAATTTATCGGGCACTTCGATCCTCTCTTTGATCGGTATCTCTCAAAAAAAGACATTCGCCAGTCGATTCATTATGTCTTTGCGATCTTTCAACGCCTGTTCTTTTTGGCTTTCGCTTAGCTGTTTGAACTTTTCAAGCAAGGCCCGCGATTCATCGCTGCGTTTCAGTCTTCTGTATGTGAGACCAAGTTGGTAGTAGGCCTCGGCAAGATTCGGATCTAAAGAAATTACATTTTCAAATTCTGTAGCCGCTTCTGCCAGACGCGACGTGCGAAGGTATAACTTACCTAAACCGAGTCGAGCCGGGGCAAACTTTGGATCCGACTTAACCGCCTTCACCAGGTTAGTTTCGACGACAGCATTATCGGCATCTGTCTGTTTGAGCATCACATCGGCGATCAAGAAGTTTACGATTCCAAGTTTTCCGTTTATGGCGAGCGCACGCTCGTAGGCTTGAACAGCTGTTTTGTATTGTCCGGTCTCAACATAAGTCATGCCCAGGTAAACGAATGCCGGAGCATATTTCGCATCCAGTTCAATCGAGTGGGATAACGACTTTGCCGCTTCGTCATTCCGTCCGCCCTTAAAATGTGCGATGCCAAGAGCGAGCCATAGGTGCGAGGAGTTCGGGAAAAGCTCGAGCGCTTCCTTCAAACGAATCACCGCTGCGTCAGGTGCGAGCGCGTTGATCAGCAGCATTCCGTAACTGAAACGATACTGCTCGGATTGTGGATCCTTTTGAATAGCGAGCCGCATCGCGGGAATGGCGTGTTCCATGTGACCGCTCTTCTCGTAGACGGATGCTAGTAGCGCGTAAATCGCCGCATTATCAATCCCACGGGCAACCGCACCTTCCAGAACTCGACCTGCCATGGGGATGTCGTTGGCTGCCAAGTGGGCCTTACCAAGACGAACAACCGTCTCTGCGTTCGAAGGCTCCGCATTCAGAGCAGCGGTTAGTTCGAGAATTGCGTCTGCAGTTAGTTCATTCTCCAGCAATGCAGCTCCCAGCTCAGCTCGAGACGCTGCCGAAAAAACTTGATCCCCCTGCGGCGTAACAAATGCCGCGTACTGTCGGTAATAATTAGCTGCTGCTTCGCGTTTTCCAAGTCGCAACGAAACAACTACTAAAGCACGCGCGGTTTCAGCATCGGGCTTGACTTTAAAAGCACGGCCAAACAACTCCAGCGCTTCATTGAGTTCCGGCGTTGAACTCGACGCCAGACGAAGTTGTGCGAGATTAATCAAAGCGTTGGGCTGGTTGCCATCGATGTTCAGCGAGGCGACAAACTCAGCCGCCGCTTCTTTTGTGTGGCCTAACTTCAGCAAACTTGCCCCGTGATTATTGTGAGCGGATGGTGAACGAGGGTCGGCCCTGACCGCAGCAGCGAAACGACTTTCTGCGCTTTTGAAATCACCCGAACGATCTTCAATGATGCCGAGATAGATATAGGCAGTAGCATCTTTCGGATTTAGCTCAATTGCTTTTAAAAATTTGCTCTTAGCTTCTGTCAGATCGTTACGTTCGAGGGCTTTTACTCCTTCGTTTATGAGAACGTCTGATGAACTCGTTTCTCTAGGAAGGAGCTGAGCGAATGCAGGCGTACACCACAATGTCACCATGACGATCAGCTGGCATAGTCGCATTACTAGCCGCATATAAAATTCACGTCTTCGAGCACAGCACTGACGCGCAAGGTAGGCGAACCCCCAAATACAAGAACGGCGCGGAGGAATACATGGATTCACCCCGCGCCCTAATCATAAGAGACCAGCGTTCAGAAGATGAAACGCCCTCCGAGTTGGATGTGTCGCGGTTGATAGAAATCGCCAGCGCGCGTAGATACCCCAAAACTCGGATTGTTAGGATCAAGGTTCACATCTGCCAGCTGGAACCGACCTCGATTAAACGCGTTGATAAAATCGACACGAATTTCAAAGGTAGTCGTTTCGGTAATACGTGTCTTCTTGAGGATGTTGAAGTCCTCGGTGTAGAACGGCTGCGCACGGAGATTTGAATAGGTCGGCGCTGCGTTGCCGAAGAAACTCAGAGGATTTGCGTAGTATGCACCATAGGCGGCTGAGCCTATGTCCGCGACCCCAAACTTCTGATAGGCCTGAGGAACAGAGAAAGCAGCTCGATTCAAATACTGATACCGCAAACCGCCTGCTGGAATATCAGTATAGAAAGGTTGGCCAGTAATGTTAGGTCGCAGATTGCCATTGAAACCGACAAGGTCAAGAAAGTCTCTGGCAGCTCCCGCGATGAACGGAACGAGCATCGGCCCATTTCGGTAACGAACTACGCCTGACACTTGCCAGCCACCTATAAGTCGATCAATGGCTCCGCCCTCATTCAAGTAGTGTTTTCCTTTGCCAAATGGAAGTTCAGCAAGGAAATTAACCACTAACGAATGGGGGACGATGTTGGGTGACGGAGTCCACAGTGAGGCTCGATCATAAGGATTTTGTACCACGCCTGTGATTGGAGAATTGCCGAACAAGTCCTCTGCAGCGTCGGTCAGCAGTTTGGCAAAGGTGTATGACACGCCGGCTTGAATGCCCTGTGAAAAGCGTCGGTTCAAATCAATCTTGAGAGCGTTGTAGTAACTCTGGCCCTGACTCTCCATGTGTTCCGTGATTCTTCCATATTGCGGGAACGGCTTTAACGATTGGGCCACTGTGCCGTTGAATCCAGGAAACACGGCATTGTTGTTTCCTGGTAGCGTGACTCCAACGCTTTGAGCATATGAACGTTGAGCCGCGTTAACGTCCGCCAGCTGCATTTGTAGAAACGGAGCGCCCAGTTTCAGAGCATCAAGAGGTAATGCATTCACCGGACTGAAACCGGATCGCAAACGCGTTCCTTTGCTTCCTATATACCCTGCCGAGAGGACAAACTTCTGCGGCAACTCGCGTTCGACATTCAAGCTGTATTGAGCAGTGCGTCCGTTCTTGAAGAACCTAGCGAATCCCTCAACATCGGCACCGATGAATTGGCTGTTTGGATCGGGCGACGGAAGTATGGGGTAACTGCTGAATCGGATGAACGCATCGTTTCCGAAATTAATGTTGGCGCCGCCTTGCACTGAAAAGCCAGCCTGTCCTCCGCGTCCAAACTCATTGTAGAGAAGCGGAGCATAGTAAAAGCCATAGCCCCCGCGCACGACTGTTTTGCTGTTTAGTGTGTAGGCGAATCCGACGCGCGGACTCCAATCCGTGTAATCAGGTTTGATCAATCCGCGGTAAGGTGATGTTGGCCCGTAGCTCGTTCCCGGAGGTCCGACGAGAGCACCTAGTCGACCGCCGGCAGCAGGATTTGCCACCAATCGATCAAAGCCTCGGTACTTGTCGAGATGTTCCACACGCGGATAGGGAATGTCGTAACGCAGCCCGATGTTTACGGTCAAACGAGGAGTAACCTTGATATCGTCCTGCGCGAAGAAAGTTGGCTCGAAGAATCTGAATCCGGGATCTATTGATTGAACGGTGGCGAATGAGAATTCAGGAGCACCTGTCATCAAACTTGCAACTGGCCAACCTTGATGGAAGGCGTCGCCATTCGAGGTCTGATTGCTCTGGAAGTTGAAATTTCCACCAAGGTCAAAGTGATTAGAATCGTTCAACTGTTGCCAGCGCATTTCCGCGCCAAACTTGAGTGTGTGATTACCTCTTACGTAAGTAACAAAGTCGGCTAATTGAACTGCGTTATCTCCATCCTGGTTGTCGAAGAACGTTGAGCCACCAGGTTGATATGCGCGTGGATCGGCCGATAGTACAGGGTCTCCGTAATTCGGGAACCCGATCAAAGGTAACGCGAGATTCTGCGTAATATTAGACGGAAAGCCTAGAGTGGTTACGGGACTAATCCCCCGGGTAAAGTTCCTGTTTTGCACGAATGATCGTGTAAACCCGGCGTTGAAGTGATTAAGTAAAGTAGGGCTAACGGTGTAATCGTCCTGCAGCCGGTAGTATTGAGAATGGAACGTTTGATTCCAGGCTCCTTGCTGGACCCAGGGCTCGGGGAAACGTGGAAAAGCTCCTTGAATGATCGTTTGCGAGCGGAAAGTTGAACTAAAAGCGAGCCGCTGTTTTGTGGACAGTACCAGATCTAGTTTTTGTACGTAGTAGTCCGTTTTGAACGGACGGGAGCTGTTAGCCAGATAGTTGTGAAAGACGCCTGGTCCGGTTGGTGAAGGGATTAGCTGGTTAATTATATTGAATCCTATCGGATCGATTATCGAACGACCTTGTGCGTTTCGATAGAGGTCGAGTCGATTGTTTGGAATTGCCGGACGGTTGCAGCAAGGTACCGTGTTGTCAAAAATCTGAACGGGACCGCCAAAGAAACCCAACACGTAAGGATCGGTAAGCAGCTCTGAAAAATCGCCTGCCCTCATCTTTGCAGTCGGAACACTGACCTGGACCGCCTCTGATTGAGTGAATCGATAACCACCGTAATTGAAGAAGAAGAACGCTCGATTCTTTAAACTCTTTAAGATGGGTCCACCTTCACCAAAATGCGGAAGATAAATTGGACCACCGACACTAAAACCGTAGTCGTGTTGAAGGTCTACTGGTTTGGGAAGACCAGTCAAGCGATTAACGTCAATGTTGGCGTCAAAGCCTTTGGTGCGATAGAACTCATAAACCTCACCATGGAAATCGTTGCCACCTGATTTGACGGTGAAGTTAACGACGCCACCCGAAGAGTTCCCAAACTCCGCAGAGTACTGTGCTGTACTGACAGTAAACTCTTGAAAAGCATTTGGGCCGGGAGCGACTTCCGTGAAGAACGTGCCGTTCTCAGCTCGTCGAGTTGGAGTCCCATCAATGAGAATTTCTGTTCCCAATCCCTGACCGCCATTGATTCTAAAGTTGAAGCCCAGGGTTCCCCCCCTACCCGCCGCCGCATTCTGATCGCCAGTACTACCACCCCCTGTTGCGACGCTACTGTCGAGGAAAATGAATGACAGTGGCGACCGGCCGG
>DATEXA010000023.1:0-6716 GCA_035257465.1 Pyrinomonadaceae bacterium
CGTCACGAACGCCGACGACCGCCAGTCCCTCACTAAAAGGCGCCGCGCACGCGAACGCGGGCATGATCACCCAATTGCCCAGACGATCGATGAAACCCCACTCCTTTCCCCACTCTTGTCTTTTTAGCCGAACTGCCGCGAGCCCTTCCGAAAAGCGACTAGCTCCAACTCTCCCCAATAACGCACAACCACCAGTACCATCCGGTTCGAACTGCGGCTCGATGACCATCCGGCCTTGTAAGTCGATGAATCCAACTTTGTCTTTAACTAGTACCGGCGCCAGGCCTTCTGAAAACTGGTTGGCACTCGCGTATTGCGGTTTTGCGATCGACCGTCCTTCGGTGTCAATGAATCCCCATTTGTAATCGATCGACCAGGAAGGCTCGGCGATCCCGACCATCGCCCGGCCCTCTGAAAATGGACCAGCAGCCGCGAACTGTGGCTCAATTACAAACTTGCCAGACTTATCGATGTAGCCCCATTTATCCATGCTGTCGACGTAGACCTTGACTGCGGCCAGTCCTTCTGAAAAACCGTGCTCACTCTCATCGCCTTCACCACTAAACCGCGGCGGAATTACGATGCGACCAGTTTGATCGATATAACCAACCTTGCGATATGCGTTTTCATTCTCCTTGAAGACGGCGGCGGCTAGTCCCTCCGAAAACGGTTTCACCATAATAAACTTTGCTTCAATCACATAGTTGCCGGTCTCATCAATGAAGCCCCAACGGCCGTTCGTATTCGGGACCCGCTTGCCGGCAACTGCCAAACCTTCTGAAAACGCAGAGATCGTATAGACCTCCTCCGGAAGCATGAATTTGACATTGCCGGTTTCGTCTATAAACCCGTGCTTGTCATCTACAGTGATCGGATACAACTTGGCGTGCTGAGGGTTGGGCGGAGGTTCAGCTTGTTTCATGTTTTCACCTCTGACCGAACAAGCAAGCGAATAGGCCGTTAAGAGTAAAACGAGAGAAAGTTTTAGCATTTTGGGAATTTGACTCGAAGAGAGGAGATTGCACTTGGACCTTGTCCAGGCGGGGCTACAAACACAATAAAGCGGAACTGCGAAATAAATCAAGACTTGCAAATTCGCGACCAGGTTCAGTATCAATGGTATTGTCAACTTAACGATAACTTCGCTGATCCCACCACCGCAGGTTGGGTAAGCGTGCCGCCTCAGTGCTATCAATGCTAGCCTTTTCCATCGGTTTTCACTTAAGTTGACAGTGCCGTTGGCTGCTTTCGTCTCACAGACAGGTAACCAAAATGAATCTCAAATTGATTAGTCTACTCGCCGCTTTCGCGTGCTTCTCTGGCTCAGTAGTTATCAGCATTCAAGCTCAACAACCTGCGCCTAATAGGAATTCAGGTTCAATTTCCGGGCGTATCACGGTCGATGGAAGACCCAAGGCAGGTCTAGTAGTAGAACTGTTGACGACAGATACAAATGGCCCACGCCGTCCGATAACAAAAGCCACGACCAGCAAAACCGGTAAGTACGTGCTAACTAGTGTTGAATCTGGAACGTACGATGTTTCTCCCTCCGCTCCAACGCTCGTCGTTCCGAATCAAGGTAAGTCAGGACAATCCGGTAAAAGCGTAACGATTGAAACGGGCGAGAGTGTTAAAGGAATTGACTTCGACCTGGTAAGTAAAGGAAGCATTAGTGGTCAGCTCCGTGATGTTAGTGGTGAACCTGTAAAAGGTCAGACCGTTGAATTGATTCTTCGAGGTGAAGACAATTACTCTCGTCCCTTCTACTCGTCTGAGCCAGGTGACCACACGACTAATGATGAAGGCGTTTATCGAATTTCGGGCGTGCCTCCCGGTCGATATATTGTAAAGGTGGGAATAGCCTATGGCCTCACCGCCTATGGACGGAGCGAGAAGGGCCACGTTTATTACCCGGAGACTTTCTATCCAAGCGCCGACGAAGCATCCAAGGCCACGGTTGTTGAGGTTACAACTGGACGCGAAACCACCGACATTGACATAACGGTTGGCAGGCCCCTGACGATCTACGAGATCGTAGGCCAACTTATCGTTGTCGAGTCCGGTGCCCCAGTACCGAATGTAGGGTTAGAGGTAATCACTACGAGCGCAAACGGTAAGCGTTCCAGTCATCTGGGCGGTGCTTTCAGTAGCAACGCCAACGGAGAATTCAGAATTCAGAACGCATTGCCGGGCCACTATGTTGTTGCTCCTGAGAATGATCGAGTGAGCAACACATATGGAGACCCAATCTCCTTCGACGTTAAGGATGAGGATGTCACTGGGTTGAAGGTTCCCATGCATTCCGCCTCGACCCTGACGGGTATCGTCACAATCGAGGGAAATGTCGATCCTCCTATTGCGGACGTGCTGTCCAAGCTAATGATTAGCGCCCACACTTTGTCCGACAACCTGATGAGTTCAAGCGTGACCTCCCCTGTCAACGCGGATGGTGGCTTTCGTATTACTGGAATTCGTCCTGGCAAAGTAAGTCTGTTCTCTTACATGCAACGTGCACCTGCGGCACTCCGGATCTTACGTATTGAGCGGAATGGCTTGGAATTGCGCGACGGCGTAGACGTTCGCTCTGGTGAAGACATCAACGGACTCAGGTTAGTGCTGGGCGCCGGCAGTAGCGTTCTGCGAGGAGATGTGAAGATTGAAGGAGGCCCGCTAGAAGGCGTAAATCTATATGTAATGTATCGACCAACAAACGGCGACCAACATAGCTTCTATCGCGCAGAACTCGACGCGCGTCGACACTTTGTGATCAAAGGTCTAACACCCGGCGAATATGAGCTAATGATTGGACCAATGAGTGTCGAAATCTCTGGTGAGAGAGGAAGCCACATGATGAATCGGATGCCGACTGTGAGACAAACTGTCGCGGTCGGAGCAGGAGCAGACGCGGAAGTGTCTCTCGTTATGACTCTAAAACCCGAACCACCCCCACCGCCTCAGAGATAGAGGTTATGTGAAACTCGAGAAAGCGCAGTGCAAACGGATCGTGAGTAAATCAATCAATCGACTTCTCAACGCGTCCATTAAGAGATCCAATAAGCTTTCCCGTGAGTCCTCTAAGTTTTGTGCTCCCTCCGCTAAAAACGAAAACCGATTCCAGAAGAAAGCTGAAGATTATGGCGCATCTCTCTTGGTTGTATTATGAAGGGCGGATTGACCCCGGTAAATTGAAGCTCACCGTAACGTATTAGCGTATCGCCTATATTCAGACAGATGTCTAAACTACTTTGGCAAAAGAAACTGGTAATCGATAAACCCTTGGGCAACGGCAGGCCTGCCCTCCACGATTATTGGCTTGAATGATGCCTTGTACGCAGCTTCTATCGCGGCCTCACGCAAAGATTGTGGCCCACTTCCTGCGCGAGCACCGGCAAAGATGACACGACCGGTTTCGTCGACGGTAACGGTCACATTTACAGATCCGGACAACCCGAGCGCGAGAGCCCCCGCCGGATAAACTGCGTCAGGTTTCGCAAGCAGTTGCTCGCCGAGGTTGCGGCAAAAGATCGGCACTTGCTCTATAACCAAATAATCTGGACCAGCAATATCGATCGCTTCGGGTTCACCCAGCGTTACGCTGATTGGCTCGCTTACGAATCTCGGACCATTGCTGTACGCGGTTACTTGCTTGAACGGCGTGCCGCCGCCAAGCTCCGGGACGAAGTAATTCTCGATCAGAAGATCCTTTGCCGGATGCTCAGAAAGAACATAGGCCGTAAAGCCCAGAATTTCTTCAGTACGACTAAACTTCGGGTCGGCACGCAATTCTTCCGCGGTACGTAGCGGACAGCCCGGCGCATGATCGCTCTGTTTTATGATGCGGTTTGTCCTCGAGTTTGATTGATACACACCCTGGCCGCGTCGATAAAGAGTTGCTTGTTCACCACCTCCGGACTTACTGACACTGCGCCAGTTCACCATTTGCTGACTCATAGCGCGTGTATGTCCAAATAGCGATGGTCTCGCCTTTAGAGTCGTATTCAGTAGCACGACCGACCAATGTAAAAGGAGGATAGGTACGAGGCTGTTGGCCCATCGCGACGACGTACAGAAGATTCGTTACGAAAAGCGACACTAACAATGTGTGAACTTCTCTTCTCATATGAACCGCGTGAGTGAGTGAAGCATATGTAAATGAATCCAATTGAGGCAAGCGAAATTCATGCCGGCCTAGTCGGTTCTACTTATTTCGTGCGTTTTTCTTCCGATTAGCTACAACCCTGTGGCTCCTCCTCTTTCAGGCTCTCCTTCTACCCCACGAAGAAAGCGCTCACCAGTAAGACTGCGGTCGAATACACAGCCTCGCTCCATAAGACCGGTACATTTCGGACACTGACTTTTTGATACTTCCATCTATTCAACCTCTTCTCTGACACCCCGGGGGCATTTGTTGAAAAGTGCATATGAGCAACCCAGCTAAGGGTGCCGAAAACAATCGTGGTCGACCGTTTAGTAGCAGCTTGGAACATGGCGAGAAAAGAGCATCATTGTAGAAGCAATGGCGCTGGTTAATCAGAATTACCTGTATCGTCAGAGGCAACGCATAGTTGGACCAGAGGTCTACTAAAGCTTTCGAACCAACTCCGTCCGGATTCTGTCTATCTCGGATTTGAGTGACGGTTGCAGTCCTAAGCTTGTTTCAAAATCCGCTTTTGCCGCACCCTCTCTATCTTGCAAGAGGTTGAGAACCCCACGTACTTCATAACCGCGAGCATCGTTCGGATAGAACTTAATGTACGAACTCAATTCGCGATAGGGTGCGCAGAAAGCGAACTCGGGAGCTTTGTCTGCGATCGCATCCGGTTTCAGAGTCTTTGCCTTCTTGAAGTCGGCAATTGCCTCATCGATGTCTCCCTGAAGCCCGCGCACTATCCCTCGATCAGCGTAGCCCTCGGCATACTCCGGATTCCACTCGATAGCTTCATTAAAGTCGGCCAGAGCACCAACAAGATCTCCTTGAAGGTGATATCGGATGTAGCCACGCCTGGTGAATGGAGAGGGCAGTTCAGGAATGAGCGCGATGCTCTTGTTATAGTCTGCCCGGCTTTGATCGAGGTTTCCTTTATACAAATAATAAAAGGATCGCATCTCGTACGCCTGGCCGTCGATTGGCTTGATCGAGATGGCTTTGTTCATATCATCGATTGAGCCATCCAAATCCTGTTTCCGAAAGCGAAAGAGGGCGCGAGTCTGGTAGAAGACTTCAATTCCTGGTCTGTTAGGCGCCAATTCGATGATCTTATCGCAATCATCGGAAGTGTCGGTTTCGGGTCTTATTCTATTTCTCACGGCGAGGCGTAGGACATAACCCTCAGCGTTCTTCGGCTCCAACTCGATGGCTCTATTTGCGTCCGCGAGCGCGGCATCCAATTCACCTGCATCCAGATGGGCCATCCCGCTTTTTAAGATGTTCCGCACAGATTGCGGAGCTTGGCCAGATGAGACGCCTACGGAGAGAAGAATCAGTGTTGTCGAGAGAATCATCCTTAACATAACGATGGAAAATGTCTTAAGACTTGCATGCATTTCATCAAAGATAAGCATCGTACGTTGATTCACCTTATTGATCTGATTCCATAGCATAATAAGCTCTATGGCCCATCACAGTGTACTCGGGGTGATCCGGCACCGAGATATTGACCATGCGACGCTTGCCATTATGGGATCTATTTGTAGGGTAATAGCCGACTACATATCTGCGGTCAATATCTGAGAGGATGCGAGAATAGATTTCGTCCGCTTGGGAAGGCTGATTGAAGAAATCAATCCAACCTCCTGAAATTGTTCTGCAGCGGCGCAACTAGCTACTCCTAACATATCCTTCTTTATGCGATTGGTTCGGACCACAATTGATTCCATCTTGAAAATGAACAAGATCCACCTACACCTCTAGTTCCTGGTTGCTTGCGCTATATGTGTCTGACAGTGGCAGCCTCAGTTCTTGAGACTCGCCCGGCTGCAAAAGCTGTCGCTCAGGAATTGGATTGGTATAACTTACGCATTCCGGGTAAGGACGGTCATCACTATCCCAAGAACGACAATCGCACCTGGGCCCAATGAGTATCCGCGCACCACTCGACCTGTCCATTACCGAAAATGGTATCCGGCGTTTAAATGCCTATACTTAGGGGTGCGACCGGCAAGGCACACCGTCGCCAAGGAACTCTCTTGATGCCCAAATGGATATCTTCGACGGTGACCTCGATCGACGCAACACAACGCAAACTGATCCTCGGCATCGTCATAGCGACGCTGATGGCGTTGGTCATTGCGATCGCCGACTTGGCGAGCGGCGGCCGCCCTGATCCGCCAACGCTGCGCGCCGCAGCGACCCTGCTCGATGGTGCTTGGCGATTCCATACCGGCGATGACCCACGCTGGGCGGACGCGAATACCGACGATAACGGTTGGGAGACCATCGACCTGACCGCCGTGCCGGGCAGCCACGACGGCGACGTCGGTCTGCCCGATTACGTAGGCGGGTGGATGGCGCACGGTCATCCCGGCTATCACGGCTACGCCTGGTACCGGTGCGCGGTGACGGTGCCGGCCGGACGCGCGTCGTGGCACATCCTCGGGCCGACCCTCGTCGAGGACGGCTACGAACTCTATTGGAACGGCCAACTACTGGGCGGGTCGGGCAGGCTCGGCCCAGCGCCGCGCGTCGTGGGCACGCGGCCGCTGTGGTTCGCCCTTCC
>DATEXA010000024.1:0-16509 GCA_035257465.1 Pyrinomonadaceae bacterium
CGACGGACCTGGCACGCGACCTCAAGCTCATCTGAAGAAACCATCCGCAGATTACGCGCCGATGTCCGATAAGCTTTAGCTTGTCGGTTAAGTGTTAAATTCGCATCGTGCAAAAAAACCGATCTTACACCGACAAGCTGAAGCTTATCGGAGATCGGCGTAATCTGCGGATGATTTTTCTTCTCTCCCATGTCGAGAAGTCGAAATCAGATTCGACTACCCAATGAAGACTGAAATCAAACTCGAGGAGCGGACAAAATGAAATACATGCTGCTGATGAGTACAACTAAAGAAGGCTTTGAATGGTACGCAAAATGGCCGAAAGAGGACCTGCAAAAGAACATTGCCTTTATGCGTGAACTTAACAAACAACTGAAGAACGAGGGAGTGTTGGTTCAAACGGAAGGCTTATCGTGGCCCGATCAGGCTGTAATAGTGCATGCAGGAAAAAACGGAGAGCCGATCACCGACGGTGTATTTCCGGAAGCCAAAGAATTCCTCGCAGGCTTCTGGATCATTGACGTTGAGAACGCTGAAGAAGCCTACAAGGTCGCTGCGCGAGTATCATTGGCGCCGTCGCCAGTTGGAACGCCTACCACAATGCCTGTTGAGGTACGACAAGTAATGAGCCGAGCGCCGGAATTCCAGTGATGGAAACTGAAACCGAAACTTACATCGAGCTCCTGCTGCGTGATCTGACGCCCCAGGTTCTCGGCACAGTTGTGCGTAAGTATCGAGACTTTGCGGCAGCTGAAGATGCTATGCAGGAGGCGTCATTGGTTGCCGCAACGCAATGGCCACGGGAAGGCTTACCTGATAATCCACGTGCGTGGCTGACGCAGGTTGCCTTTCGCAGGATGACCGATCACATTCGTCGTGAGTCATCCCGGCGGAAGTACGAAACTGCTGTCTCAGAGCTGCGATCAGAGTGGGAAGAACCGCCAGTCGTTGATTCATTAGAACATGAAGACGACACGCTGGTACTTCTCTTTATGTGCTGCCATCCGGCTTTGACGACTTCCTCCGCGATTGCCCTAACACTGAGAGCCGTCGGAGGACTGACGACAGCAGAAATCGCACATGCGTTCCTGGTACCTGAATCAACCATGGCTCAGCGAATCAGTCGCGCTAAACAGACAATCAAGAATTCCGGAATTCCATTTCAACTTCCCACCTCCGACGAGCAATCCAAGCGATTAAGCGCAGTACTTCATGTGCTCTATCTCATATTCAATGAAGGCTACACGACGAGCGCGGGCGCTGAGTTGCGGCGGAGTGATCTGTCTCAAGAAGCGATACGCTTGACGCGGATTGTTCATCGTTTACAACCAAACAATACTGAAGCTGCCGGCTTGCTCGCTCTAATGCTGTTGACGGATGCGCGGCGCCTGGCGCGAACGAGTCGCGAAGGCGACTTGATTCCGCTTGATCATCAAGACAGGTCGTTGTGGGATCAAAAACAGATTGCGGAAGGAGTGGCGCTCATCACTGAGACATTACCTAAAGGTTCTGTCGGACCTTATCAACTGCAAGCTGCAATCGCGGCTGTTCACGATGAAGCGTCACGAGTAGAGGATACGGACTGGTCACAGATACTCGCACTCTATGAATTGCTGAAACGCGTTTCCGATAACCCGATGGTGAAGTTGAATCATGCAATCGCAGCAGCAATGGTTGATGGTGTGCGAAAGGGACTGGAGTTGTTGGACGCACTCGAAAGTGATGGTCGACTTGCGCAACATCACCGGTTGCACGCGGTTCGTGCCCACTTGCTTGAACTTGAAGGTGACTCCAAATCCGCAGTCAGACACTACCGCATCGCGGCCGCAAAAACCGCAAGCCTTCCAGAACGGAATTACTTGCTCACTCAGGCTGCGCGCTTGTCATGCGAGGAATAGATCATCCACAGGTAGATCATCCGCAGATTACATAGATTGCGCAGATTTCTTTCGAGAGAAGACGGTAAACCTACCGTTTGAAAATGAATCTGCGTAATCGGCGTAATCTGCGGATGATATTACTAAGCTCAAAACACCAATGTCTGTATTGATCGTGGCGGGCTGGTTACTTCCGCTGCGTTGCCGTCCAACCATAACCAGTACGGAGCATCTTTCTCGCTTGCGTTCATCACTACTACACTTACCTTTCCATCTGGATTGAGGAACGCAGTCGAGAGAAGTTGACTGCGGCTTGGCGAACTCGCAATGCGCTTTGCGCCAGGTTGAATGAACTTGGAAAAGTGCCCGATGTAATGGAAGGAGTTCAAATAGGTCAACTCTCCCGTTTTAGTATTTGCATGAACTGGAGCGAAGCAGAAGTTGCCGACATGATTTGGTCCGCCGCGTTCATCCAACAAGATATTCCAGTCAGTCCACCCGACGGTGCCGTTGTTGAAGTCGTTAATCATTGAGCGACCATACTGTTCACCATTCTTCCACTCGCCAATGTTCTGCCGGTCGAACTTATCGACACAGCCCTCAGTGAAGATCAAGTTCTTGCCTGGGAATGTCTCGTTTACCATTCTGACGTTGTCAAACATCGGCTCACCGCCACTCCACGGTTCATACCAGTGAAAGCCGATGCCCCAGACAAACTTCGCGGCTTCCGGATCACGGAGGATCGTACTGGCCCTTTGATAAATGAGGTCGCGATTATGATCCCACGCGATTATCTTTCGCTCACCCAGACCTTCTCGCTTGAGCGTAGGTCCGAGATACTTCTTCAGAAAGTCGCGTTCCTCTTCGGCCGAGTAGATACATGATTCCCATGTTTGAGTGGCCATTGGTTCGTTTTGAATTGAGATGCCCCAGATCGGAATGCCTTCCCGTTCGTAAGCGCGGATGAACTTCGCGAAGTAGTTTGCCCATGATTGATAGCACTCAGGCTTCAACTTCCCGCCGTGCAACATGTCGTTGTTGTCCTTCATAAATGCCGGCGGACTCCATGGACTGGCGAAGATGTTTAGTTTTCCACCCGCTGCCGAAATGACTTGCTTGATAAAAGGAATGCGGTACTGTTTGTCGTGATCGAGGTTGAACGATTTGAGTTCCTTGTCGCCTTCAGTTACGTAGGTGTAGCTACTGCTCGAGAAGTCGCAACTGTGAATGTTTGTACGGGCGAGTTTGTAGCCAATACCTTTTTTCTCATCGTAGTAAGCTGTCAGTATCTCGCTCTGTTTCTCTTTGGGAAGCATCGCAAAGACTTCGGCTGAGGCGTCGGTCAAAGCTCCACCAATACCGAGGAACGTTTGAAACTGTTTCGTAGGATCTACGAAGACGCAGATCTGAGTCTCTTTGGGTTGACCGACCGGTTTAAAGTTTAGTGTGTCGGTGCGTGAGATTCTAAGGTTCGTGTTGTTGGCAGTGGTGTAAACGTTTACAGCTTTCTGCAATGACGGCAACGGTAAGGATCTCGCTTTACTTGATCCAAACAAAAGCTTGTTGTGCGCGAGCAAGGCAGCTGACGAAGCAATTAGGAAATTGCGGCGATGGATTTTCATGGACGGGAATTTATCATAAGAGGCCGACTGATTGATCTCCTATGTACGGCAGATCTATTCAGCGCTTGCCCCAGTTTCAAAGCATGTCGCCACGGAAGTTCCAGAATCGGTTTTGTCTTAGCCTGCGGAAGCAGGCGTAAGGATACAGCCTGGGGATGAGCCCCAGGGCATTTGCAATTTCCAGAGAAGCCCGTGACAACGGGCGACAGCAATTTGTGCGGGTCTCTCGCCCGCTCGCGCGGGCTGGCCCACTTAATACATCAGCAACCTGGGGCTCACGCCCCAGGCTTTATGCTTACGGCCTGCTCCCGCAGGCTAAGACATGACCGGACGTCACTTGTTTAGCTGGTGATTGACTTCGACCGCATTTGATTTGAATAATCGCTCTGTTCGCCTTTTCAATTCACCATCGCTTCGACACTTAAGACCTTGCGAGTTCTCATCAAACTCCTCGAATTGATAATTATTCTTCTCTTGTGCTGCGCTGTGTCGAGCGCCCAGACGACAAGAACCCCGGTTATTTTGTCGACCGACGTCGGTAATGAAATTGACGATCAATGGGCCATAACCTATCTGCTGCTGCAACCGCGTTTTGGAGTGCTGGGAATAATGTCTGCGCATGCACCGACGCTTCCCGCTCCAGCCGGAAGAACTTCTTATCGCATCCTTGTTGACGTAGTTGAGAACCGCCTTGGCATGCGGCGGCACCCACCGTTGATCGAAGGTGGTAGCCTTCCTCTTCAAGACGCAAAGACACCGCGGCCCAGTCCGGCGGTGGACTTTCTGATTGAACGATCGCGCTCGTTTTCAAAAGACAACAGATTGACGGTGCTGATGATTGGCGCTGCGACAGATATTGCATCGGCGATTCTTACGGATCCGTCGATAGTCGATCGGATTCGAGTAGTACAAATGGGCTTCACTAATGAGCAGGGTGGCGAAGAGTTTAACGTTGCGAACGATGTTCATGCCGTGCAGGCCATTCTGGAGTCGAGAGTTCCACTTGTGATTGGACCTGGTAACGTGTGCCGGACAAGTCTTTCGCTTACCTTTGATCAAGCGCGCACTATGCTCGAGTCAAGAGGTCCGGTTGGCGCGTGGTTATGGGATGAATATCAGACGTGGTACTTTCGTGTCGTCAAGCCGCTAAGAGTTAACGACTTCTCGAAAGCCTGGGTCATCTGGGACAACATCACACTGGCTTACGTCTTAGGTATGACGACACAGCATACGGCCGCGAGACCTCGAATGCGTGACAACATGACGTTCGATAAGCCGGACACTCAAGACATAGTGACCTGGATCTCAAACGTTGATGAAAAAGCGTTATGGAGTGATTTTCTGCGACTTGTCGATGCATATCAGAGAGTTCACAAGATCCGTAGAAGCGTGAATGGTAATCGTGTGACGGTTACGATGCCGTGACCGAAGAAGAAAGACCATCCGCAGATTACGCAGATTCCTTTTCAAGAAGAAGTGCTAACCAACCGTTGGAGAATGAATTTGCGGAATCTGTGGATGCAACTCTTAAGATTTCAATTGGAGAGCATAAATGACAAAGAGAATCTCGCGCCGCAGCTTCGCAAAGATTGCCGGGTCTGCGGCATTGGTTTCAACTACCAACCCCCAACTCCCGTTCGCAAAACAACCAGCACGGGCGGAAGCGTCAATGCAAACAACCCAGAGTCGTGAGTTTCCAAAAGGGTTCCTGTGGGGATCGGCAACGGCGTCCTATCAAGTCGAAGGTGCAGTTAACGAAGACGGAAGAGGACCGTCCATTTGGGACACGTTCTCGCACACACCCGGCAAGGTTGTTGATAACGCGACCGGCGATGTCGCTGATGATCACTATCACCGTTACAAAGAAGACGTTCAATTGATGAAGGCGCTGGGTGTTAAGTCTTATCGTTTCTCAATCGCATGGCCGCGCGTGTTTCCAAACGGCGACGGCTCTCCAAATCCAGAAGGGCTCGATTTTTACAACCGTCTTGTCGATGAACTGTTGGCCAACAACATCCAGCCGTTTGCCACGCTGTATCACTGGGATTTACCACAATCACTCCAGGAACGCGGAGGCTGGGAGTCGCGTGACACGTCGAAGGCGTTTGGCGACTACGCCGGTTATGTTGCCGAGCATTTATCAGATCGAGTGAAACACTTTTTTACCATTAATGAGTTTGGAGCTTTTGTTGAACTTGGATATCGGCGGGGAACTCACGCACCAGGACTGAAGCTGCCTCCGGGTAGGTTTAACCAGACTCGGCATCACGCGGTGTTGGGCCATGGTCTGGCTGTCCAGGCAATTCGTGCCAAGGCAAAGTCAGGAACAAGAGTCGGCCTGGCTGAGAACATGACCATCTGTGTCCCAGTACTCGAGACGGCCCAACATATCGAAGCTGCAACGCAAGCAGCCAGAGAGATGAACGCGCCGTACATGACAGTTATCCAGGAAGGAAAATACACAGACGCCTACCTGGCTATGGCTGGTGCCGACGCTCCAAAGTTCACCCCCGAAGATCTAAAGATCATTTCCAGTCCACTGGATTTCGCGGGGATCAATATTTATACGCCTACGTACGCGCGCGCAGATAATTCCCCGGCTGGATTCGCTGCCGTTCCGCCTCCCAAATCGTATCCGCACATGGCGTCATCATGGTTGAACATTGGTCCTGAAGCTCTTTACTGGGGGCCTCGTCATGTTGCGAAGATCTGGAATGTCAAAGAGATTTACATCACCGAGAACGGGTGCTCGTCGTCGGATATCCCGGCAGCGGACGGGATTGTTTACGACACCGACAGGGTGATGTATCTACGGAACTACCTGTCGCAACTTCAGCGCGCAACATCCGACGGCATTCCCGTGAAGGGATATTTCCTTTGGAGCTTAATGGATAACTTCGAGTGGGCCGACGGCTACACAAATCGATTTGGTTTGCATTACGTCGACTATGCAACTCAGAAACGTACACCGAAACTGAGCGCGGCGTTCTATCGTGAGGTCATTGCACGAAACGCAGTTGCTTAAGTGAAGAATAGCCGACCATTGTGCGCCATCTCGGAGTGCGGAGCCCCGGCTTCGCTTTGGTTAACGTGCGGGACAGGTCGGCGCACTCCAAAGACACGTGCAAACTAACCTAACCAATATGCAGAAAGTCTGCGCTTCCTTAATCGTTCTTGCCTGTCTCAGCTCGATCCTCACCGCTGTGGCCCAGTCACGTGGCTCCGAATGGCGCTACTACGGCGGCGACGAAGGTGGTAGTCGCTATTCAAACCTTTCCCAGATCAATCGTGAAAACGTCCGTGAACTACGACGAGCCTGGACGTATCACACTGGTGAACTGGAGCTAGGATTAGCGACCGCACCCTTTCAAGCGTCTTTCTCTTGTACGCCCCTGGTCGTAAACGGAGTGATGTACTTTTCAACTCCATCCAGCCGGGTCATAGCGCTTGATGCAGAAACCGGCACCGAGTTATGGAAGTTTGATCCACAGGCAAACAAGCAGCAACGTGAGTTCAACTCTCATCGCGGTGTGGCTTACTGGGAAGACGTCGCTGCAAATGATCGACGGATTTTGTCAGGCACAGTTGATGGCAAACTAGTCGAACTCGATGCAAAAACAGGCAAACCAGTTGAGACTTTCGGGTCTAACGGCATGGTTGATTTAAGGGCCGGAGGCGCCGACAGGTTTCAGCAGGATCCTTCGTGGGGAGCGCGTGTCACATCACCTCCAGTCATATTCAAAGACCTTGTCATCATTGGTTGGGGATTGCCGGAGTACCCGGCGAAAGGACCAAGCGGAGATGTGCGCGCTTACCATGTGCGCTCAGGAAAACTGATCTGGACTTTTCATACAGTCCCGCATCCAGGTGAGTTTGGTAGCAACACCTGGAGTAATGATTCCTGGAAAGATCGAATGGGTGCGAATGTCTGGTCGACGATGAGTGTAGATCAGAAGCGCGGAATCGTTTTCTTGCCAATTGGCTCTCCTGCTTACGATTTTTATGGCGGCGATCGAAAAGGCAAGAACCTTTTCGGGAATTCACTGGTTGCCCTGAACGCCGCAACTGGAAAGCTCATTTGGTACTTCCAGATGGTTCATCACGATCTCTGGGACTACGACCTTCCTGCGCAGCCGTCGCTTGTCACTATCAGACAGAATGGTCGAGCGATCCCCGCGGTGGTGCAGGTTACGAAAATGGGTTTTGTTTTTGTCTTCAACCGTCTCAATGGTAAAGCGTTGTTTCCAATCGAGGAACGTCCAGTTCCGCAGAGCAGTGTCCCTGGTGAGGAAACTTGGCCCACTCAGCCTTTTCCGGTGAAACCGCCTTCACTCACTCGGCAGACAATGACGCGTGAAGAGATCAGTAAGGTGTCAGCGGAATCGCAGCGTTACTGTACGGAACTGTTCGACAAGCTGACGAACAAAGGTCCGTACACTCCGGCGGGTCTTCAGCCGACTTTAATGTTTCCCGGCTATCACGGCGGAGGAAACTGGTCGAGCGCATCATTCGATCCAACGAGTGATTATCTTTACGTAAACATGAATGAGGACGGAGCGGTCGGTCAGATGAATCCTCAACCTCCTGGTTCACCTATCCCATTTATTCGACGCGGCAGATTTGAAGAGTACGCGTGGTTTCGTGACAAAAATGGTCGTCCTTGCCAACAACCACCTTGGGGAACGCTTAGTGCCGTGAATTTGAAGACCGGTGAGATTGCCTGGCATGTGCCACTCGGAGTTGTTGATGAACTCGAGGCTAAGGGAGTTCACAATACAGGTAGTCAAAATCTCGGTGGATCGATTGTTACCGCTGGAGGTTTGGTTTTTATCGCGGGTACGACCGATCGTCGCTTTCGTGCATTTGATAGCAAGACAGGAACTCAATTGTGGGAGACACGACTGGAAGCGAACGGACATGCGACGCCGATAACGTTCGTTGGAAAGAAGACTGGCAAGCAGTTTGTGGTTGTTGCTGCCGGTGGCGGCGGATTTTTGAGACAACTCAGCAGTGTTCTTTCCGACACCGTCGTTGCTTATAGCCTGCCTTAAGTTTCACCAGTAAATGAAACACGTTCCGCTAACACCTAATCAGCGACGAGGGTTCTTTGCTGCCTGGGGTGGTTGGGTCCTGGATGGAATGGACTCGTTCATTTATGCGCTTGTGATGGTGCCCGCTCTCCGCGAACTATTGCCTCGCAGCGGCATTGCCGCTGACCAGTCTCAGGTGGGTTATTACGGAGGACTTTTGTTCGCGCTGTTTCTCATAGGCTGGGGATTTTCGCTCGGGTGGGGACCCATCGCAGATCGTTTCGGTCGGGTTCGCACTCTTATGCTCACGATTCTTTGTTATTCAGTGTTCACTTTTCTCGGAGCGTTTGCGGGAAACGTTTGGATGCTCGCAGTCTTTAGATTTCTGGCGGGCGTGGGAATCGGTGGTGAGTGGTCGATGGGTGGTACGTATATCGCGGAAGAGTTACCAGAAACTCGCCGCAAGATGGCGGCAGGGTTGATGCACACAGGATATTACGTCGGTGTCTTTTTGGCGGCTGTCGCCAACTATTTTATAGGTGCGCGTTATGGTTGGCGGGCAATGTTTCTGGTGGGTGGAACTCCAGCTTTGCTTGTAGGGTTCATTCGTTTTGGTGTCACTGAATCGAAACGTTGGGAGAACCGCATTGCACAGGTGGGCAGTGGTTGGAAGATGCGTAACGCGTTCAAAGCGTTATTCTCTAAAGAGTACAAACGCCGCACATTGCTGAACTCCGTCTATCTACTGATCTCAATTGTTGGTCTTTGGGCTGGGTCAGTCTATGTTCCATCTTCAGTGACCCAATTAGCGACTCGGTCAGGGTTTACGGAAAGTGAAGCAACCAGGCTTGCGTCCTACGGCACGATGATCCTTGCGAGTGGCACAATCATCGGTTGCGTGGTTCTTCCATACTTGGCTGAGAGATTTGGTCGGCGATTTACGTTGGGCATCTACTTCATGTTGATGGCCATGTTCATTTGGCTTGGGTTTGGACACGTGTTCTATCTAGAGAAAAACGCACTGCCAATATTCATGATCTGTTTGTTCTTTCTTGGCGTCGGCGGTGCCAACTTTGCAATGTACACGCTTTGGCTACCAGAGCAGTATCGAACTGAGTGCAGAGCGAGCGCATTTGCATTCGCCACCTCGATAGGTCGATTTGTAGGAGCGGGTATTACGTTTCTGGTTGGTGCTGGAGTTTCTTATTACGGCACAATCGGAACACCAGTAGCACTAACCGCATTGGCGTTTGTAGTTGGTCTGCTACTCTTACCGTTTGGTGAGGAGACCAAGGGTAAACCGCTGCCGGCATGAAAAGACTCAAGAGTGTTGATTGTAAGAATGCTTGTCGCCGTAATAATCCGAATTGTTTGGCTGGTGCTGGAATTACCCCACCTGCGCCGATCTCGTCGACAATCTGATGAGAATTGTGATCAAAACTCAGGACGAGTCTGGGACGCTGCAAACTTAGTGGAAACTCTTGGGCTTGTTCTCGCCTTCTGGAATGTTGGACATTTCGAACTGCATTACGCCTCGATCATCGGAGTTTGTGCGCTGATCACAGGAATCATCATTCGCTTCGCGGCCATTCACACACTCGGACGCTTCTTCAATAGCGTGGTTACCATTCGCGTCGATCATGAGATCATCCGCACAGGTCTCTACGGTTACGTCCGTCATCCAGCCTACACCGGTGCATTGCTCGCGCACGCTGGACTCGGTTTAGCATTCGAAAGTTGGTTCAGTGTCCTCGCCACTACGATTCCTTTTTGGATTGCTGTTGCGTATCGCATGTATGTCGAAGAACTTGCGCTCAGTGAAAAGTTTGGCGTGGACTATGCGAATTACGTTAGTGAGACGAATCGATTGATTCCCGGCGTCTTCTGAAGTCCGATAAGCTTCAGCTTGTCGCAATAACTGGGAACCGACAAGCTGAAGCTTATCGGACAATCTGTTATGCTTTTGTCGTCAAGAGTTGGACATTTCATTTGCAGCCCTTCGAGTTATCAATGTTTAGAAAATTGCTCTCGAACCTTAAAAGAAAGCCGCTTTGGCTTGCCTTGGTTTTGTTGCTCCTCGTCAATGTTGGTTCGGAGGCACAGTCTCTTGATGTTGGCGCACCCACTCCGATAAGAACCCCATCGATAACCGGACATGTTGCCGCGCGTGATGTGGGTGACTCGCGTCTCACTGATCATTATTACGCGTTTACGGGAGTTCCTGGTGATTTGCTCATCACCGTGAAGAGTCAAAACTTGAATGGGGATCTGGACGTCTTCACTGTGGGCACTCTACGCCCACTGCTAAAACTGACGCTGTATGCAGAAAGCAGTGCGCCCGTGACGAAAGGAATTTATCTACGTAAGCGAGAGGATTTAATTCTTCGAATCGAAGCGCGAAGTCCGAATGACGACGAAGGCACCTACCAGCTGTTCTTTGGTGGATCTTTTCAGCCAATCGCTGGCGGATCCGACATCACAGAGAATGAAACGGCGACGACTGAACCCTTAAGTTCAACGGGTAACGGAAAAACGAAGCGAGTGTCGTCCGTCGGAGCGCGATTGCCTGAACCTGAACCTCCATTAACGGAAGCGGCGGAAGCGCCCACGTCAATACCCGCAGCGATTCCTACTGCAACGCCTACAGAATCTCCGCTGAGTGCACCACCAGAGAAGATCGAGGAGGCGCCAAAGACAGCAGCCACAACCCCTCCGCGAACACGCAGACCAGCAGGACGACGAACCGTTTCACCTGTCCCGATAAAACCAAAGCCTGTTGAAACACCCGCAGTCGTAGAGACTACAAAGACAGAAGAGGGCGGGGAAGAGACAGAACCGGCGAAACCAAAAGCAGTTACGCGAACCACGACGAGGCGTGGCTCAACAACAGCGAGTCGGACTCCTAAGCCTGAACCTGCGACAGCTGCACTTGAAGCTGCTGAACCAGAGATCGGTCCACGTCTGATCATTGAAACTAGTGATGGCACTCTGATCAATCGATCAATGAGTACGATTCGTCGAGTTATAGTTGAGAACGGTCAGGTGGTAGTTACGGGCAAGGATGGAAAGATCGATCGAATTCAACTGGCGAGCGTTGTGAGGATGTCGATCGCTCAATAGATAAATGTCCGATAAGCTTCAGCTTGTCGGAAAAGCTTTTTTAGCTTCTCGCTTTTATCCAATCTCTATAATCTCGTTTTCCGACAAGCTAAAGCTTATCGGACATTTAGCGGACATTACTTTGATTTCAACGTCGCCAATTGATCTCTGAACCTCGGCAAATCCTCACTATTCGGATCAACCTTCTCGAGTTGTGCAATCGCGTCTGCTGCAGCTTTCGCGTCACCCTTTCCTAAAGTAGCCGCGGCCAGGCCCGACAATACCATCGTGTCGTCCTGTTTTATTTTCAGGGCTGCGCGATACCACTTCTCGGCAGTATCGAAGTGGCCCGCATCAAGATTCACCATCCCCAGAACGGCGACGGTCCGATAGTCGGTTGGTTGGAGTTCGTTCGCTTTAAGCAAAAACTCGATAGCTTGATCGTAGCGTTGAATCTGATAGTAGAGTTCAGCGGCCTTTAGCTGCGCGTCAAAATTCTTGGGCTCGTTTCGCGCCTTCGCGATGGACGCTTGCACCTCAGCCTGCATGCCTTGAGGATTACCGGCATTTTGCGCACCGACTGGTGGATGATCCGCAGGCATAGCTTGACTGGCAGTAGCTGTCGGAGAGGACGGTCCATACTTTTGATTCATGATACTTGCGGACATAAAGCCGACTATGAATCCAAACAAGATTCCGATGATGGCAAAAAGTAGATTCTCTCTATTCATTGTTTTCCTGAAAAGAAGTTATTTCGACAATCGCTTTGCTTCGTCAATACGTGCTGAGATCGCTTGCGCCACGTCTGAGCCCGCAGGCGCTTTGTTCAAGACGCGTTGCCACAGTTCGATGGCTTTCTTGTAATCCTTTGCGTCGAACGCTGCGGTGCCCGCAAGTTGTAACGCTTTGGCATTGTCAGGATCGACTTTGAGCGCACGATCGACGAACTCGATCGCTTTGCCGTCTATTTTCCGATCACCGGCCATTGCTGTTGCAAAGGCGTACTCTGCCCAGAGGTCCGCGTCATTTGGATTGAGCTCGGTCGCTTTCGCGTAAGCGCCGGTGGCTTCTCCGAAACGCTCCATTGATGTATAGGACCTTGCTAGCATCGTCCACCCGGCAACATCCGACGGATTCGACTTTAGTTTCTCTGCAAGCTTGTCAACATTTGCTGCGATCTGTTGCGCGGAACGTTCGCCGGAACCCATGCGTGCAGGCTGCGTTGCTGATTGCGTGACTGGTGATCCGGAAATTCCTTGCGGTGATCCAACCTTCAGATAAAAAACTACTGCGACGACTGGAATCGCGAGCGCGAGTACGTACGCTGTTCCGCGACTACTGGCAACTTTCACTGCGGCTATGCTCTGATCGGCGGAAGTGTCCTCAAGTAATCGTCGTTTTATGTCTTCACTGTCCTGTTCAAATTGGTCCTGGCTGACAATACCGTTATTCAAGTCGCCTTTTAGTTCTTCGAGCTGATCTCGATAGACGGTGATGTTTGCTTCTTTCCTATCGATGTCGGAAGCCGCTTTTTCTTTCTCGCTGACGGTATTGAGGAGTGGCGGCAGTATGAATGCGAGTGCGATGATAATGAGGCCGGCACAGAGTACCCAAAATAACATCATGCGGTCTCCTTCCGGGACTCTGTGTTGAGTAGTTCGGTCGCACGCTTTCGTTCTTCACTGGTTAATGGAGTTTCGCGAATGGCATCGCGCCTGGTTCGAATGTAATGAAAGAGAACCGCGAGACCGCCAATCAGCAAAACGAAAGGACCGAACCACAGTAAATAAGTCGTCGGCATCACCTGGGGTCGGTAAAGTATGAACTGTCCGTAGCGCTGCGTCAGAAACGAAATGATTTCCTTGTCACTCTTGCCGGCTTTCATCTGCTCACGAATCTCGCGTCGCAGATCTTCAGCCAGACCAGCCTGCGAATCCGCCAGGGTCTCGTTTTGACAAACAAGACAACGGAGTTCCTTCGACAGATTGTTTAGGCGCTTTTCGATTACGGGATCGTCACCCGATGCTGGGGCCGCGTCTTGTGCAAAGACGGCAACTGCGAGCAGCAAAAGAAGCAAGGCCGCGGAAGTACGTCTCATTTGTTTCCCTGGCGGTTTAGTTCCTGAACCAATGGCACAATCTGTTTCGTCCAAACGTCAGGTGTAACTGGACCGATTTGTTTGAGGCGAATCGTTCCGGATTGATCAATCAAGTACGTTTCAGGCGCACCGTAAACGCCATAGTCGATTGCCACCCGGCCGTCGAGATCCGCAACACTCAAGACGTAAGGATCACCCAGTTCATTGAGCCATGCCAGGGCATCGTCGCGTTGATCTTTATAATTCAGACCATAGATCGGTACGGTTTCTGTTTTTGCGTACTCGATCAGTAAAGGATGTTCGTCTCTACAGGTAACGCACCATGAGGCCCAAACATTTAGAATCCAGACTTTGCCGCGCATCTCTTCCGCGGAGAAAGTCTTGCTGGGAGCTTTCAGTTGCGGAAGAGTAAAAGCAGGCGCTGGCTTGTTAATTAATGGGGAGGGAACTTCGTGGGGATCCCGATTCAAGCCAACAGCGAGGAAGACTACGAGAATGACGAAGCCAATGAATGGAATTAAATACTTAACCATCTGAGCACTCCAGTCAAAGTTTTATGCTTCCTCAGTTTGAACCGCAGCTGTAACAGAAGCAGCGAGCGCTGGTGCTTTGTCGGTCGCGATCTTTGCTTCACGTTGTTTCCGTGCAGCAATTGCGTATCGCCTATCACTCAGGGCCAGTCCGCCACCGCAAGCCATCAACAAGGCACCACCCCAGATCCAATCGACAAACGGCTTGTAGTAAACGCGCACGCTCCATGAGCCACTACCCACTGGTTCGCCAAGCGATACATAAAGGTCACGTAGAAAGCCGGTGTCGATTGCCGTCTCGGTCATCACGTTTCCACTTGCTGTGTAGTTTCGCTTTTCCGGGTACATACGCTGGGTTTCAACGCCATTCTTGCTTATGATCATTTCGGCGCGACCCGCGATGTAATTAGGACCAGTGATCTGGGTTACGCCGTTGAACTTGAATTCATAACCTCCTGCGTGCACCGTGTCACCAACCGCCATCTTCACGTCCTGTTCCGTTTGATATCCTGTGACTAACGTAATACCAACGATAAAGACTGCTACGCCGAGGTGTGCCAACTGCATTCCGTAATAACTGCGAGTTTGAGTCTTTAGCTTTTGGATGGCACTTAGCTGGCCTGAGGTTACTTTCGTGCGTTCCCAAAGGTTTACCAGAATAGTGGCAACAATCCAAACTGCGAGCAAAAGTCCCAGACTAACGAGCGGTTTCCATTGCCCAAATACAAATGGCAACGCAACAGCACTAACCGCGCTAACCACAAAAGCCCAACGCAGTCTAATCGCGAGTTCGGGCAGGCTTGTCTTCTTCCATTTTGCGATTGGCCCAATTCCCATCAAGAACATTGCTGGCGCCATGAGCGGTACAAAGACCATATTAAAGTAGGGCGGACCGACTGACAGTTTCCCCATTCCGAGTGCATCAACAATCAACGGGTAAATAGTGCCGAGAAGAACTGAACCGGCAGCAACGGTCAGCAGAACATTGTTTGATAAAAGAAACGACTCACGCGAGATAACATCAAACTTGCTACCGAGACCAACTTGCTTTGCGCGCCACGCATACAGCACCAGCGAACCACCAATCACAAGAAACAAAAATCCAAGCACGAAAATGCCGCGCTTTGGATCAGTCGCAAAAGCATGGACTGACGTGAGTACACCAGAGCGAACGAGAAATGTTCCCAGAAGACTTAGCGAGAACGCCGAGATAGCCAACAGCACAGTCCAGCTCTTAAAGCCTCCTCGTTTTTCTGTTACAGCAAGGGAGTGAATCAGCGCTGTGCCAACGAGCCAGGGCATGAATGAAGCATTTTCAACCGGATCCCAGAACCACCAGCCGCCCCAACCTAATTCGTAGTAAGCCCAGAAACTTCCCAATGCGATACCGCAAGTTAGAAACATCCACGCGACCGTAGTCCATGGCCTCGACCACCTGGCCCATGTCGCGTCGAGCCTTCCGCTGATCAGTGCAGAGATCGCAAACGCGAACGCAACGGAGAAACCAACGTAGCCCATGTAGAGCATTGGTGGATGAACGACCATCGCAGGATCCTGGAGCAGCGGGTTGAGGTCACGTCCATCAGGTGGCACAGGGAAGATGCGCGTAAAGGGATTGGAAGTCAGCAGCATGAAAAGCAGGAAGCCGACGCTGATGATTCCCATAACGCTGAGCACCCGGGCCACCATTTCGTCAGGAAGGTGTCGGCTGAACAGAGTGACGGCGACAGTCCACAAGCCAAGCATCAGCGTCCACAAGAGTAGTGAGCCTTCGTGCGATCCCCACGTTGCCGCAAGTCGGTAATGAAGTGGAAGCTGGCTGTTTGAGTTTGTTGCGACGTTCAGAACAGAAAAATCGTTACTGATGAATGAATAGCCCAGGCAGCTGAAAGCAATGGCCAGGAAGATGAATTGTGCCTGACCGGCAGGCGCAGCAAGTGCAATCCAGGATCGATTGCCGCGTGAGGCGCCTATGAGTGGAAGCGTTGCTTGAGTTAACGCAAGCAAGAGGGCGACGATTAAAGCAAACTGCCCGAGTTCAGGAATCATTGTTCGTGGGGTTCTTTAAAGAACAAATCTATGAAGGTTCGGTGTACGAAAGCAGCGCTGGGGCGCCGCACTCCAAAGAATTAATTGTCTACGACTGTTTTTGCCGCTTCCTTTGCGTACTTTGCTTTGTCGATCGCCTGGCCCGCTTCAGGTGGCATGTAGTTCTCATCGTGTTTTGCCAGGACCTGGTCAGCGTGGAAAACT
>DATEXA010000025.1:0-10954 GCA_035257465.1 Pyrinomonadaceae bacterium
CCTGCTCCGGCGCCCACGCCATCAGCCCCCCGACCTCTACAAAGAACGCCGACTGATAAATTGCCGGCAGACGGTTCTTCGCCGCGAAGTCTACGATGAGCTGGCGGTTGAGGATTCCTACAGCGCCTTGGAAATTTAGGAGGCCATCCATACCGTCGCTGACAAGAGCGGCGAGTACCGCTTCCAGTTCATTCAGTGTTGTCGCTCGGTAGGATCTCACCGTCAAGCGGAGCGATTTGGCTGCCTGCTCTGCGTCTGCAAATTGGGCCTCATGGCCGCCGCGTCCAGGAGTCGTCGAGAGCAGCGCAACACGCGACACCTTGGGTGCGGCGGTCTTAAGGAACCTTAGCCGCTTCGCCGTCACGCCCGGGGGAGCTCATCTATTCCAGTGTAAATGCCGCCGGGGCGCTTGAGACTCTTGGCGAAGCCGTTGCTGACCATGCCCGGGCAGGTGGCGATGACCATCGGCATGGCCGGGTTGTCTTTGCGCACTTCGAGTGCCTGCGGCAGGGCCCCGGCCACAATCAGGTCGAGGTCCATGCGAGCGAGTTCCGCGGCCTGTGTCATCAAATCCGACGTGTTGGGGCGGGAGTTGCGTTTTTCGATGAGGATGTTCTCCCCTTCGATGTACCCTAGCCTTCACATCTCCTCCTCGAACGCCTTGACTAACGTCGGCGGCGCGCCCACGTAGAGGAGTAATCCGATACGCCTGAGGTGGCGCGCATGGGCGCGCTGCGCGAACGTCCTCAGCGGAAGCGCGCAACCAATTAGTCCAAGGCGGCTGACGAACCAACGGCGACTGTAGTCGCGTGCCATGCTTCCTCCCTAGGCTGCTTAACCCTGCTTCAGCAAGGGCAACCCCTCAACCTTGGACCAACCTTTAATCCTAACTCCATACATCGCGTTCTTGTTGAACTAAATCCGCCTGCGGGCGGATAGATGAAGAGACGAAATCAGCGCTTGCTCTATCGAGTTTCGTCGCTTACCTGTGTGCTTTGCTTTAATTGCGGAATGACTGAAAGTATTTCCTTCAGGGAGGACCGTGTTTCTTTTAGCCGAGACTCACTTTTCCCTCCCTGAAAAGGAATCACCATGACTACTAGAGCCATGCCTCCGTTGCGTCAACGGATGCTTGAGGATATGCAATTACGCGGGCTTTTCGCAAGAACCCAGGAACCTTACACACGCCTCGTCAGTCAGCTGGCCCAACACTTTCATCGCAGTCCAGACCAACTGGGCGATGAAGAACTGCGCCAGTCCTTACTGCTGGTCCATCTTCGCCGACATCATTGTATCCGCGCCATCACTGAACATTGCGCGCTGTCCTCTTTGTCAGTGCGGACAACTGCAACTAATCGCTCGTTTGCCACGCCAATTGCTGCGCCAAAGACCGCAACCAGCAAAGGTCCCGCCATGATCCTCAAGTACTCACTACTCAAATCAAGTTTGTAATCTCAACTGATGCACATTCTGTCAATGGGATGAAGAACCTGAAATTCGGAGTGGGAATCGCGCGAAGAGGCTGGGTGAGTCGGGACGATGTCCTCAATACAAAAGAGGCGCCGCTCTTTAGGGCTGCTGTGAAACCTCTAAACCAGAATTTCTTGCAAAACGCCTAATCAGCGTTGAGATGGGTTCGTTGTTGACAGACATGATGCCAATTTTTGCCGATTCAAATGCCCATGATATTTTGTCCAAGATGCGTGAACGACAACAACCCGAGAGACCGGATGAGTTGTCAGCTGCAATCTCTACAAAGGAACTTCCGTCCTTCCCATGAGACACATGAAACGAGTGTAACGGAGTCCACTACTCGTGAGCTAAAGGTCAAAGTTCGACGTGAGACATGATCTAAGCTGCGGAACCCTCGGTGCTATTCCCGGGTGGCGGCTGATTTCCCGCTGCTGTTTGCTGCTGCGGAAACGAACCTTCCGGTCAGAGCGGCGTTCTCGTTTTGTAATCTCCAGGTGAACCGGCCGTTGGTCCTTCTTGCCGTGCCATCCTCAGTGAAGTTCGCGAGAACCGTGTCGCCTTCAATCGAACCCGTGACGCGAATTGGAGTTCGGTTGCGAGCAGGCAGATTTCGTCCATTCTCGGACACCTTATAACCTCGGCCAGTAAAGTCCTTCCCCCTTTGCTCGATTGTCAACCGAAAGCCAACCTGCAAATTCTCATAAGTTTTGAGGGCAGATTTCTCCACAGTGTTAATCACCTTCCATTTGCCGTTGAGATCCTGCACATCAAATTCATGCTGTGCGGATTGATCGCGCCTCGGTGCAGCGGCGTTTGAAGAAGTATGGCTTCCGCCACGCGCGCTCTGTTGTCGAGCGAGATCTGTTGATTGAGACTCTCTAACTTTCTCATCTGGTTTCCGTTCCGAGTCTTGTTTGACGCCCGAGGTTGTCGATTCAGGAATCGTAGGTGCTTGCTCCGCAGCGGGTGGCGTTGCTGCTGCTAGCTCGCGACGTGCTTGCAGCCTGGGTATCAAAACAATTGCTGCTGCTGCTGCGAGAATCAGCAACAGACCCAGCGAAATAGCAAACGGCAAAAAAACTCTGCGCTCCCGAGGGGTGGTCTGAGCTTCCGGCGTGTACGAATTCGGCGACAATTTTGATGGGCTAAGAAGCTGGGCATGCGAAGAAGGGGCAGAGACCCTGCTAACAAAAGCTCGTTCGACCAATGTCTCGATGTTTGGTGTGGCTTCAAGGGTCGGAGTTAGGTTTTGCTTAACCTTGTCCACCTCAATTGGAACTACCTGATGAGGCGTTGTGTTCCAATCAATCGAAGACGCAGTTTCGTCTGCTGCTTCTATGCCAAAAAAACTTTTCAAGACGAGGCGTTCATTAGCGGCAATCGTGCTTGGACGTGTAGGCGAGGTCAATGGGTTAAAGCGAAACTGCACATCGCGCAGTGAAACGGCCGCGTTGACCGCCTGAAAACCAGAAAGCGTTCCCAAGGTAGCATCCACGAGCTTGCCTTTACTGAATAGAAGAATGCCGCGGTTTCCGGCGGATGTGATCTCGAGTTGCCCACTTTCACCGTTCGCTCCGATGCGCCGAACGATATCTAAGATTCCGTGAGCATTCTGGATGTCAAGCATGGTTATTTCCTTCGAGATAGTTCTTTCCGCAGTCAGACTTAGTTGTTCTAACGGTAGACATAGTTGTTCACTAAATTTCAAACAAACTAATGAGACCTAGAAAACTCGGGTGGATGAAAGAAGGGTGAGCCAAATGGATCTGCCTCCAAGCTCACGTGAAACGTTGCCGCATTCGCTTATTGTGCCATTTTCTCCAGCCGTTTAGGCTTTCTTAAGCTAGTGATTTTTTGGATCGACCGACGCGTCTAGTAACCGCCGACATGTATTGCAGGCCGCAGTTCCTCATTTGGCTCCGCCTGTCTTAACACTTCGCGAGTTACTGGTGCAGTGTCACCCGTTCCAAAAGCCACATAATCAAAAAGGTACGCCACTGGATTTTTTGAGCCCCAGTGAAAATAGGCGTGAGGGAGCTTTCCAGTTCGGTTGCGGAGAAAAAGTAGAAACGCTGCAATTGCGTTAGGGACGGCGGAACTTTGGGCGCGTAAGACGCGGTAGCCACCTACCTCCTTACCCTCGACCTTCATCACACCCGCAAAGTCCGAGGCGTCGCATACTTCTACTTCGAGAAAGAGGATAGGGTCTCGAAGTGACAAGTTGTGAGCTTCACGATTCTCTGAGATTTCTCGTCGATATTCTTCCGGATCGCTTTCGGCGGGAGGATTGGTAATGATGCGAAGCGTCCCTTGACTCGCCGCCTCATCCAGAAAACGTTGCGCTGTCCGATCTATTTCAACACTCTTGACCCGGAGTTCAGTAGTTCGGGAAATTCGGGAGAGGAGTGAGATTAGAATGATTAAGCCTATGAAGAACCCGGCTATCTTTATCCCGTCTGGTCGCTCGATAATATTTACTACGGTCGTATAGACAAACACGAGTGCAATTAATCCGGAAGCGGTGGCCCACGCTCTTTGCTTGCGACGGAAGGCCGAAACTGCGACCGCTACCGCGGCAGAACTCATTAATACTAAAACGCCCGTCGCGTAGGCTCCGCCTTGTGCGTTGACGTCAGCCTTGAAGATGATGGTAATGGTGAATGCGATAATTGTGAAAACGATGACCAACGGTCGCATTGCGCGCGTCCAATCAGGCGCCATACCGTAACGTGGCAAATAGCGCGGGACGATGTTAAGCAATCCGGCCATCGCCGATGCCCCGGCAAACCAAAGTATTAATATTGTGCTAACGTCATAGATGCTACCGAAGATGTTGCCAAGCGATTGATGAGCCAAATAGGCAAGCGCGCGACCGGAGGCTTCTCCTGCGGGCAGGTCGTCCTGCACCGGTCGAAACTTCTCGGCCGGGATCAGCAGTGTTGTTATAAAGCTGCTCGCGACGAGCATCACACTCATAATGAGCGCGGCGACTACGAGCAGTTTTTTTGTGTTGCGTATTCGCCCCTCAGGTTTCTCTTCTGTATCGTTCGCATCGCCCATGACGAGCGGCATTACGGCAACACCCGTTTCGAATCCCGAGAGCCCCAGCGCAAGTTTCGGAAATACAATAAGACAGACAAGTACGATCATTCCCCAATTCCCTCCTACTCGTGGATGTGCGAGTAGTGCTCTCTGCCAACTTAAAATCACGGATGGGTGCTGGGCCACGTGGTACAAACCCATACAAATTACGACCAGGTTCAGCAGGAGGTAAACAATAACTAGTACAACTGCAATCCCGATTGCCTCTTTAAAGCCTTTGATAAAAACACCCGAAAGAAGAGCAATGAGCGCCAGAGTGAGCCCGATGTTCACTGGAGTCGCACTGAAGGAATGAAGCACATCATGCAGGAGCGGATTTTCGACAATGTGCGCTGTTGCATCCGCAGCCGAGAGGGTAATCGTGATGATGAAATCCGTGGCGACGAAGCCGAGCAGGATGAGAATGAAGAGCTTACCTTTCCACCATGACAAGAGTGCTGCCAGCATTGAGATGGACCCCTCGCCATGTGGGCTTTCCTTAGCGACTTGACGATAAATTGGGAGTGCGCCGAACAGCGTTAACAGCACTAGGATCACTGTTGCTACCGGGGCCAATGCACCGGCGGCGAGAAAGGCAATGCCTGGTTGATAGCCGAGAGTTGAAAAGTAATCAACGCCCGTTAAGCACATCACTTTATACCAAGCGTGTTGGCGATGATGTTCCTTCTCGCGCTCGAAGGGCCCCTCAATCTCTTTTACATAGCCTTCCAGTAACCAGCGTTTGACTGCTCCCTTCGATTGGCGTCCTGGGAGTAAAGATGGATAGGCAGGCGTAACCATAGGCGTTTCCCTTTGGCAACTTAGAAAGAATCAAGTGCTTTCGATTTAGATCGTATCTTACGTTAAAGTTGGATTTGATTCGACGAGTTTAAGAGGATGTTTGATAACCCTGTTACCTATCGAATTGGGCTGCATTAATATTAAAGCAACCAAACCGGTCTAGTTGTGTGATCCCAAATCAATCCTCGCAAAACTTGCAGCTATCTTGGCGCGCGTATAACGTAGTCCCAGCAACATGCCTGCCGAAAACCTACAGAGACTTGCCGCATTAATAAATGGGCAGCGAGAGGAATTGCTTGCTGACTGGCGCTCGCACGTTAGGCAATTACCCGGTGCTGTCGATTTGGATACGCCAACGATTACTGACGAAGTACCGGAATTATTGAACAGTTTGGCCGAAGAACTTATTAGAAAATCCGAGGAGGCTGATGCCGAGATCCGAACGGTATCTGCAGAACACGGGTTGCTTCGTTGGCAGGCCGGATTCGATGTTACAGAGGTTGTTGCCGAATACAACATCCTTCGTTGTTGTCTGCAAGAATTAGCAGAACGTAATGGTGTAATACTCTTCGGTGAAGCCGCTCGCATTGTGAACACGGTTTTTGACGAAGCAGTGGGTCGAGCAATTAAAGCCTTTGAAACAATGATGACGATCGAACTCAGACATCGTCATGAGGAACACATCGCTTTTCTGTTACATGATTTGCGGACCCCACTGGAAGCGCTAAATTTGGCAACTACGGTCCTCGACCGGTCCCTTCAAACCGAGGCTAGAATCCTGGCCGCCGAGTCCGCGCTTTCTGTCCTTCGAGGCAACATTAATCGGCTCAACGATCGGATCAGAACTGTTCTACACGGCGCAAAAGGGCTCGGGCGAACTTTCGAGCCTCAATTCACAATGCTCAACCTCCGCAAACAAGTCGAGGCGCTGATTCATGATCTGGGACCCATAGCGGAACTTTCCCAAACCAAGCTACTCAACGAAGTGGGAGGTGATGTCGAAGTTTATAGCGATATTCGTTTGTTGGACCAGGTAATCCAAAATCTTCTTTCGAATGCTGTGAAGTTCACTCCTCAAGGCACGGTTACCGTCGGAGCCGTAATCGAAGAAAATGGCTCAGTGAAATGTTGGGTTACCGATACTGGGCAAGGCATCGCACCCGAGGCCCTGGAAAAGGTGTTCGACAGATTCGAGACCCGCGGCTCAAGCGAGCATCGCGGACTTGGATTGGGACTAGCAATAGTTAAGGAGATTGTGGAACTCCATGATGGCGAAATAACTGTCCAAAGTCGGTTAGGCAAAGGCTCCACTTTCACGTTCAATCTTCGCGGCTCGCCTACTGAATAACTGTGATTTTCACACGATCTACCTTAGCTGGAAACTCCGTTGACTGGTCCATTAAACTCTCTGCTGTCTTGAAGCAGTCGAGCAATCATGTTTTCTAGAATTGAAAAATCGATCGGCTTAGTTAAAACCCTGGTACAACCGGCGGCCTCAGCGAGCTGGTAGAGTTCACTAGGGGACTGTGCTGTGACCATTATGATTGGGATATGACTCATTTTTTCGCCAAGGCTTCGAAGCCGTTTGATGAGTGTAGTGCCATCTATGTCCGGCAGATTGAAATCTGTAATTACCAAATCCGGTGTTTGTCTCGCCGCCAAGTCAATTGCTTCCTTTCCATTCTGTGCCTCAAGAATCCAATAACCATATTCTTCTAATAACAACGTGATCATCTCACGAGAATCCTTATAGTCTTCGACCAACAGAATCGTTTGAGTGCCTGACTCGTTCATTTGCGTGCTTTCCACTGTTCCCTTATCAACAATCACTACACAAGGCCGTGGCAACGTATACTCCGCAAACACCATACCAACTCGTATGAATAAGAATTCAGCCAAAGCTTGGGAACATTCGCGCAAGGGTGGCCAACCCTCGTTCACAGTCAGGGTGCGCCAAAATTACCCATGGCGACAGATAATCCAAAGTGCCAAGGAGAATTAAAGGTCCCAACGAAGTAAACTCTTCGTACCGAGGACAAGATTAGGGACATTTCTACTCATTACCTGAAGGTTGGAGTCTTGGTTGGAGTTGAGATTATCAGATGGCGACCAGCTAGATGAGGCACTAGCAGTTTAGGGAGATGATTCAAAAGTTGACACTGCCTCAGGGTTTCGATACGGCGGCAATTCTTGGCGGAGACATGGGCTATCGATTCCCTGAACGAATACCTCGTGCCTGCATAATGAAGAGTTGCATCTAGTATTGGCCTAGTCTCACAATCCTGTCGGTACGATTACGTAAAGACGAGAACCTCAGACTTTACGCCTGCATTGGTGATGTGTCCTCCCTCTACGCAGCACAAGCTAACGGTTGTCGCTACAATAAACTCCGTTTGACTGGCGGCTCTGTAAGAGAAGTCTGACAGTTTCAGTTCACACGAGGTGATCTCGCCTCACATTGCTACCTGGTCCAATTACTCAAATAGTTCAACGGTGATACGGTGGTAATGATCAGCGCACGCGTGGCTAAGAAGCAATACGCGTTCTAGGAATGAGAGGGCGTCAGGCTGCACGTCGCTCATAGCGGTGATGCAGCCCACCTACCTGCGGTAGCTCAATCACTCTACCCAACTCTGAAGCCTGAACAGTTCGTGAGGTCGGCGCATCTTTCTCTATCGATAGATGTGTCCGTGAGTGTTCGTAGTATTCAAAGCGGCATCTTCTAATTGCTTGATTATGTCAACGTTGCGCTTCGTAAGGTCATCGGACGATCGGATGGATGCTGAACCGTTGGAACGGTTTCCGGGACGTTGAGCTGAAAGGTTCTTTGACTTCATGCCGAACCCCCTTGTTTTCGTGTGCCGGTACTGATCGGCTTCTTCTTATCGCGACGATTATGATTGAACTTCTTCGCTCCTTCCTTCACCAGCGCGGTAGCACGATCTGGACCAAACCGGCCTAAGACTTCGAATTGCTTTCCCTTGGTTTCATTGTAGGAAACAAAGAAGCGTTCGATTTCATGTACAAGATTGGAATTCAGATCGCCGAGAAAACGAATATGAGAATGATTGCGTGACTCTGCTGCTACCGCGATTAGCCTGTCGTTTCGCGTTGTCTCACCAGCTTCAGTCTGTTCCGCTTCGATTACGCCAATCAATTTGGCTTGGACCAGACAGCCGGTAAACGCCGGCTCATCCATCAGAATTAGAACATCGAGAGGATCACCGTCTTCTGCTCTGGTTGAGGGGATGTAGCCGAAGTCAAAAGGAAAGACCGCGCCGAGAGGAAGCGCACCACCTAACTTGAAGATTTCTAATCGCTCGTCGAATTTGAACTTGTTTCGACTTCCTTTCGGTGTATCGATAATTACGTTAAGCGTTCCCGTTTCCTCGTCAATAGGTTCGAGATCGATCAGTGGATTTGGACGAGCGCTAGCCATCTCAATTTGTTGCTGAACCGAGTCCCGCCGCCCGAGCATCACTTCTCTTGCAGTAAGCACTAAAGTCGATATCACCTGAAAATTGCGTATCAGCCTTCAATACTTGTTGCATTTGGCGTAAAGCGTTCTCATTGTCAGATGGTTCGTTAGACGCCGTGCAATCCGCTGGGATGATCAACTGATAGTCGCGCATATAAGCGTCGTTGGCAGTGAAGAACACACAATTGTTTCCCGCAAAACCGGCTATGACTAATGTTCGAACACCAAGGTATTGGAGCAATAGATCCAGGGTCGTTGAGAAGAAGCCGGAGTGTTTTGGTTTTAGAACAAAGTAGTCTTCTTCGTCCGGGGCGAGAAGTTCTGCGATCGGGCGACCTCGGACATCATCTTCGAGACAATGGTTTACGATCTTCTTAAAATCGGAACGCCAACGACCGAAGTTGTCGTTCACATAAATGATGGGCACCTTTTCAAGCCGTGCCCGCTCCTTCAATCGAGCAATGTTCTTAGCTGCGGGTAATGCCGTCTGCAGAAGCTTCTCGCCTTCGTCGAACTCAAGATCGTTGATGACATCAATGAGAATAATGGCAATCTTCGACTGGTCAGGCGCATTGCCATGTAAGTCATTTTCAGCATTCATCGTCGCTCTCGGTTCCCAGCGTTGACTCAATTGACAGCGTTAACTCAACCGATAAGAACGCAAACAAAACAGCGCGAGATAAGATAGGGCTAATCTCATCTCACGCCGTTATTGATTAAATTAGCGGTTGTGCTGACCGCTCTTTTGGCCGCCTTGTTGGCCGCCACCTTGTTGGCCGCCCTTTTGTCCTTGCTGGCCGCCCTTTTGTCCTTGTTGGCCGCCACCTTCTTGACCTTGTCCCTGACGGCCCGGAGCCTGTTGGCCACCTTTCTGACCACCCTGATTTTCTTTGCGATCGTCTCGCATGATTCCCTCCCTTGTTCGTTGCGTTAATGGAAGCGGTCTCCAACTTCTGAAAACCGATAGTTTGTTTTACTGCATCACCAAGAAACGACGACAGCAATCGCTGCCGTGTACTATTGCTGGTCTTCGATTCTTAAGCCGCGCTCTAATGCTAGCGCCCGTGCTTTCATCAGCACATCCGAGTCAATTATCTGCTCGCCTCTCGTCCAGTCCTGAATTTCGTCGACCGGGCGACCAAGCGCCAGCGCGAGTTTCTCGTCGCTGGAATCGAACGCTTCATCTTTAATTCGAGTTAATATCTGGAGGGCCTCGCTCTGATCGGTCCCGCGGTCGTCGATTTCGTACTGGGCCTGAGAACTGTAATCTTTGCGCGGTGACATGGATGGAAATTTGGAATCTGACGCGGCTTCACTTTTAGGTTCTGATGTGGCCAAATTGGGCGCTTGATTTTCAACTCCGATCCGGTCGATCTTCTCGACCCCATCCATCGCGCGCAACTTGTTACTACTCTTCTCTTGTGCACGCCCGAAGGCATACAAGACTCCCGCGCCGATCCCTATGGTACCTAATGCTATTGCAGCTTTTCGCATTTCTAACCCCCTTGTTGTATTTCTAACCCCCCTTGTTGTAGAGACTCCGTCGGTGTTGCTAACAGGATCGTGTGAGAGCGCTATAAGCACAAACAGAAACTGCTACTCCCACGAACCAAAGGATGATGTAGCCAATTTTTCCTGCTTCATCATGCCCCTCATCTCAATTTCTCCGTGTTCAACCTGTGAGCAAATAGAGGGCCGTTCTGCGGACAGAAGACTCGTTATGTCAATGGTCAAGACTCGCTGTTCGAAACTTCCAAAGGGTCAGAGCTTCTTGAATAAATCCAACCTCTTTGAAACCGACGGCACCCAGGTTGCAAACCACAAGCTGCTTCGTCGCGAGCGGATTCGTGAACACGAACTATTCAGTTTACGTTCACCTCTGTACGAAGCTAATACGTCGAAATTCAAAGATTCGGAAAAAAGACGGTGCGACAAATCACCATTACCGCACCAGCGGGGACTGCGCAGCAGATTGCCGAAATTGCCTTTAGTTCCGGAATCGCGAGGGTCGCTTTAAGCGAGAGGCGTATTCTCGAAGCGAACGGCACGGCGTCTGTAAAAGACTGCGTCGAGATTGACAGCAGCACGCCAGCCGCGAAGGCTTTTCTGGATCGCCTAACA
>DATEXA010000026.1:0-30151 GCA_035257465.1 Pyrinomonadaceae bacterium
GAGTTGGGTACTTTTCTGACTCGCCCACTCTTGTAGAATAATTCCAACAGCGCTCGCACTTTTCGCCCGGTGCCTGAGAAACTTCAACCGAGACCGACATCTCTGGCGCATCGGCCATTTCAACTAGAGTCGTCTTCGAAACGATGAAAACGTATCGAAGGTCAGCTTCATGGGCCCTCAAGACGTTGAAGACACTCCTGCTGGCCTTGATGATGACCTCGGCTTCTAGAGAACTGCCTATCTCTTTCCACTCTCTCGCCTTTTCGAGCCTTTGAAGCACGGTATCTCGCACCCAGAACAGCGTTTCCCATACTTTCAAAAGTTCGTCATCGTTCCGGGACGACCTCTCAGGCAGATCAGCTAAATGAACCGACGGTTGCGACTCAGGCCTGACGGGAAGGTTCTCCCAAATCTCATCCGCTGTGAACACCAGAATCGGTCCCAGCATCCTGGCGAGAGCGTCCGCGATTCGGAACAGAGCAGTTTGTGCTGACCTTCTGGCTTTGCTGCGTGGCGCAAACGTATACAGTCGATCCTTGATAATGTCGAAGTAGCGTGCCGACAAGGTTACCGTCGCAAAGTTATATAGAGCGTGATAGACCAGGTGAAATTCATATGACTCGTACGCAGTCATAACCTTGCCCAGCACTTGATTGAGCTCGGCCAACGCCCAGCGATCAATCTCCTCCATCTCTTCAAACGGGACGCTGTCCTGCGCCGGTTCAAACCCGGACAAATTTCCGAGCGCAAACCGAGCTGTGTTTCTCAGCTTTCGATATCCGTCGGTCACGCGCTGCAGGATTTCATCCGACGCACGCATGTCGTCGAAATAGTTTGACGACGCGCACCACAGTCGAATGATCTCTGCGCCCGATTGTTTGATTACAATGTCCGGCTCGACAGCGTTTCCTGCCGACTTGTGCATCGCTCTACCCTGGCCATCCAGCGTCCAGCCATGAGTGATTACTGTTTTGTAAGGGGCGCGATCGTGGTCAGCAAGTCCGACCATCAATGAGGAATTGAACCAGCCACGAAACTGATCGCCCCCTTCGATGTAAACATCGGCCGGCCAGCGAAGTTCGTCGCGATTCTCCAACACTGCGACCGAGGAGACACCGCTGTCGAACCAAACGTCCAGAATGTCAGTTTCTTTGGTCCACTCGTTCGCTCCGCACTCATTGCACGTGTATCCGGCGGGTAAAAGATCGGTGGCTTCGCGGGTGTACCACGCATCGCCCGACTCTTTCTCAAAAATATCGGCAACATGATGAATCACAGCCGGGTCGGCAACGGCAGTTGTACATTTGGCGCAGTAAAAAACCGGAATCGAGACTCCCCATACCCGTTGTCGCGAAACACACCAGTCCGGTCGACCTTTGAGCATGTTGCGCATGCGGTCGACACCCCAAGCCGGTACCCAATTCACATTTTCAATCTCACGTAGCGATGCAGTGCGCAAGGATGTTGCCGGTGTCTCAGACAAGTTGTCAGTGTAGTTGGTCCGATCTCGACCGTCTTCGTCCTTCTCAACCGTCTCCTGATGCGCCTGGTCCATCGCGATGAACCACTGAGGGGTAGCGCGGAAAATCACGGGGTTCTTGCACCGCCAACAATGAGGGTACCGGTGATTGTAATCTTCCGAGAAAAGGAGCACTCCTCGCTCCTTCATGAACTCGACGATCTGTTTGTTGGCCTCAAACACACGCTGGCCCGCAAAGTGTTCAACCTCAGGAGTAAATCGTCCCGCGTTATCGACGGGACAATAAATATCCAGGCCGTAACGCTTGCCGATGACGAAGTCGTCATGGCCATGCCCTGGAGCAGTATGCACTGCGCCAGTCCCCGCTTTGCTGTCGGGCGCTTTCTTTTGTGCTTCACTCACATCGAGTTCAGTTTCGGCATCCGCTTCGCCTCCAAGTGTCACGTGCTCACCAACCATCAACAGCGATGGGCGATCAATCCATGCATGTCCACACTCAAGCCGATCCAGTTTCGAACCCTTGAAGCGCGCGAGCACTTTTGGGTGAACCACGTTCCCGGCGGCATCTTGTGAACTCAATCCGCATTTTTCAGCTACGGCTTCGAGAAGATCGCTCGCAACGATGTAAACCTCATCACCGAATTCAAAAGCTGAGTATTCGAAATCCGGATGAACGGCAATTCCCAGGTTTGCTGGAAGTGTCCACGGTGTTGTCGTCCAGATCACGACAAACACCTTTCGACCTGCAAGGGCTGGATCGATTAGCGCCGGATCACTTCGTAGAGGGAACTTCACATAGACTGAGGGGCTGGTGTGTTGCTGATACTCAACCTCGGCTTCGGCCAATGCCGTTTGATCATGAATGCACCAGTAGACAGGACGCGCGCCCTTGTAGACGTAACCACGCTCAACGAAACGCGCAAACATTCGCGCAGTTTCTGCTTCGTAGTGGTTCGACATCGTTAGGTATGGGTCGTCCCACGTCCCGAGGATGCCGAGTCGCTTGAAATCTCGTGTCTGGTTCTTTAGTGCCTGTGCGGCATGTTCCCGACAAGCGCGCCGAATGGAGACCGCAGACATGTTTGCCTTTTTCGCACCGAGTTTGCGGTCGACGTAAAGCTCGATCGGCAAGCCATGACAGTCGTACCCCGGGACGTAAGGAGCGTCGTAACCCATCATTGTCCGCGACTTGACGATGAAGTCTTTAAGAATCTTGTTCATCGCAGTGCCGAGATGGATATCGGCATTGGCGTACGGAGGACCGTCGTGAAGAATGAACTTTTCAGCCCCGGCGCGAGCTTTGCGAATGAGTTGATACAGATTCAACTCCTCCCATTTTTTCAAACGGGCTGGTTCAGCTTGTGCAAGGTTGGCCTTCTGCGCAAAGGAAGTCTTCGGCAGATTGACCGTTTTCTTAAGATCAAGTGGGGTTTCAGTAGACATGATATCGTTTCTACGAATAGTAACAGAGGGGATTTCGGATTTCGAATTGCGGATTTGGGATTTCGAATTTCTTCTGGGGGGTGTAACTCTTCAGGGCCGGACCACACAAAATCCGCAATCCGAAATTCCCAAATCCGAAATTCAAAACCCGAACCATCTTGGACTCGACGGTTCGGGTTCTTAAAAGCCTTCTCTAGATTTCCATCAACCGATAAACATCTCGTCCTCTCCGTACGTCTGATTAATGGGCTTCGGCATGGGCGCTACGAGAACCTCGAGGCCGCGGCGGAAGCCCGCCATAATTGCGGCTACCTCGCGCGCCGGCTCTATCACCTTTGTCTGTATGAAGTCGGTCGTCATAGCTACCTGCTTGTTTGTCCGGTCGATTGTCCTGCTCACCATCTCCACCTTGTCGCGAGCTTCGATTGCCGTGTCGTTAACAAGCGATTTGAGTTCGGCAACTTCACTCTTGATGATGGCCAGTGATTCGGAGAAGTGCATTGTCGCGGTCGCCAGATGGCTGGAGACTGCGTTGAACTGCTCAGCAATGAACTTACCCTGAACCGCGATCTGCTTACCCTGCTCGCTCATTACCGTGACTTTTTCAATCAACGGCTCCATCTTGTTTTCCAGGCGAGCGACCGACTTGACGGCCCGATTAATGAACACCGCAATCGAAATCATCGAGATCGACATGACGACAAACGATGCGGCAATGACAACCAAGATCCAGAAGAGCGGATCGTGGGTGCTGATTTGTAGCGCAAGCACGGTCATTAGGTCTTCTATTGCTGATTGCCGATTCAAAATTGGCAATCGACAATCGGCAATGTATTAGTTCGCCTTTTCTCCGTAGTTCGGAGAAGCTTCGATTCGACCAGACATCTCTGTCTTTCGCTTTTCTTCCTGATAAGCTTTCTTTCCCGCGTCGATTGCTGCGGCCACAGTATTAGTTTGCCGAGATGCAGCTTCGCGAGCTGTGCTTACCACGTCGCCTGCTTTTTCGGCAGCCTGAGTATAGAGTTCCGCTGCACGGTCTCGCGTGGCTTCGTAATATTGGCCCGCTCGCTCGCGTCCGGTCTGATAATACTCACCGGCACGATCGCCCAATTGTTGGGCCGCATCACGTGAACGATCAATTCCTTTGCGCGTCGCATCAGCGATGTCGCCACGTAGCTCATGTCCGGACTTGGGCGCAAAGAGCAGGGCAATTACAGCACCGATGCCGCCACCGATCAGGAGGTAAGTTAAGCGAGTTGAGATGTTGTCGCCGCTCTCTCGCCGATAATCGTCGTATCCCATTTCTTTGGGGTCCTTTCTGATTAGCGAAGCCCTATTACTCCGCTGGTTTCGTAAAGATTACGAGGGATTAGTTCACCTTTGACTATAGCAAATGCGGAAGAGCCGAGGCAATGAAGGAACCCGAAACGGAACCCGAAGCGGGATCTCAGATTTCAGATCGCAGATCTCAGAAGGGGCCCAGTGGTTGGGAGCTCGGGCGTCCTCGCCTGCTGCTGAACTTGTTGGATGTTTTTACTTCTGAGATCTGCGATCTGAAGTCTGAGATCCCGCTTCGGGTTTCCCGTTGTACTGGTCCAGCTTTCGGTAAAGCGTCTTCCGCCCGATCCCGAGTGCACGTGCTGCGTGCGACTTGTCACCCTTCGTGTAGTCCATCGTAGCCTCGATAGCCTGACGCTCAATTTCCTCCATCGAGGAGGGCACGGTGACTTCAAACGTGGTGGTGCGACCTTCACTAGCAGCCTTTGCGCGTTCGACCTTGATCCGGTCGCGAGCTTCAAGGGCGATTTTCGTTATCGCCTCCGGCAAGTCTTCCAGCTCGATCTGGCGACCCGAAGCAATGATCACTGCACGCTCTATCGCGTTTTCGAGTTCACGAACGTTGCCAGGCCACTCGTAAGTTATCAATGCTTGCAGGGCGTCTTTTGAAATGCCCGAAATGAAGCGGCCCGTCTTCTGTTTGTAGTGCTCAAGGAAGTGAATGACGAGCGGATGAATATCTTCCGGGCGTTCACGCAAAGGCGGTAGCTTGATCGGAAACACTGATAAGCGGTAATAGAGGTCCTGACGGAAACTTCCCAACTCAACCGCACGCTTCAAGTCGACATTCGAGGCCGCCAGAACACGCACGTCGGTTTTGATTACTTCATTGCTGCCCACGCGCGTAAACTCGCCGTCCTGCAACACGCGGAGCAGTCGCACCTGCGCCGACAAACTCATCTCACCAACTTCATCGAGGAACAGAGTGCCGGCATTTGCTTCCTCAAATCTTCCACGACGAAGCGCGCGTGCGTCTGTGAACGCACCCTTTTCGTGACCAAACAATTCTGACTCGAGAAGCGTCTCGGGAATAGCACCACAGTTTAGTTTCACGTAAGGCTGATCTTCGCGACCCGAGTTGTAGTGAATCAGATTCGCAAGCAGTTCCTTACCGGTTCCCGATTCACCTTCGATCAGTACAGTGGTCTGGGCATCGGCAACGCTAAGTGCAAGCTCAATCGCACGCCGGATCGTTGCTGTCTGGCCAATGATGCGTTCCTCGCCATAACGTTCATGTAGCGCACTGCGCAGGTGCATGATTTCAGCCGACAACTGGTCACGTTCCAGCGCGGTACCGATTTGATCGGCGATGCCTTCGACAAGTGCCACTTCATGGTCCTGGAAACCTTTTCGGGCCTCGCTCCAAACCAGTCCAAGCAATCCAAAAGTGTGGCCAGCCACCCGGACGGGAGCCACTAGTGCGGCGCGCCCACCAAGTATTGAGTTGAACATCAGACGGAAAGGAAAAGGCAGATCGGTTTCGAGCAAGCGGAGCGTCTTGCCTTGGGCCAACACCTCGACCATTGCAGGGAAAGCTGTGACATCGAGTGATTGTCCATGTTCATCGAAGAGACCTTGTACTTGTTCGATTGAAGCGTGTGGCGCGGCTTTGAAGGCCGCAAGACTGATTCGACCTCCGGCTGGATCCAACACGCCCAGCGCCGAATAATCTGCTCCCACCAGTGCAATCGCTCGCTCCAACACGAGCGACGACACCTCACGAAAATCAGACCGCGCATTCAGCGCATTTGCAATCGACAACAGCGCTCGCTTGGTTTCTGCTTCGCGTTCCTTGTCGGAGTAAAGCCTTGTGTACTCATAGCCGACCGCTATCTGTCCTGCGATTGACTGCAGAAAAGAGACTTCGTCGTCCAACCACTCACGAGGAGTGAATGTGGTGTGTAGTCCTACAAGACCTAAGACATCCTCTCCGAGAGTAACGGGTACGACGAGCAGCGAGCGCGTTCCCAAACTCGCCGCCAAAAACCGTACTTTCTGGTCTAAACCCGACGCAGCGACGTCGTTTAGTCTGATGGGTTTTTTGATATCGACGCGTTCTGAAAGCTGTTTTAAATCGAGCGGAATGACTGTTCCGAGGCTCGAGGGAACGTCGTTGGAGGCGCGCCATTCGTGACTGATACGCAACTCGCTTGCGGAAGTTAACTGGATAACGTCGCAGCGGTCGACGTTCATCATTCGACCAAGCTCCGATACGATCACGTTTAAGAAGCGATCAAGATTGATGGCGGTGGGTAAGGTCATCGCCAGACGATTGATAATCGCCTCCCGTGCTTCGTGCATTTTGATCTTACGTTCTAATGAAAGAGACTGTGCGCTGTTTGACATGTTGAATCGGCTGGGAGATTACTCCTTGAGTGGTCGGGATCATAGTCGAGGCTCTACCGGGTTGCAAAAGACGGCGGGGCTGGGGTAGTAGGCCGGAGGGAGAACGAAGAATACTGGGGCAGCAGGCTGGAGGTAGAAAGAAAAATATTGGTCATTTTCCATTTGGCATTTTCCAGTTTCCAATTTAACTACTATTGACGGAGCGATATTCGTTAACACCGCCGAATTTTGGGGCATCCCTCTAGGCCAGTACCCTGAGCGTTCAATTAGCTACCAAATGGAAATGACCAATGTCTTTGGCTCCTCTCCCCTAACTTTGCATCAACTCATTGCGCGTCCGTATAATCCAAAACAGCAACGACGAACGGAGTTAAACTGCATACATGCCGATCTATGAGTACGAGTGCCGGAAGTGCAAAGCACACACCGAGGCGTTTCAAAAGCTTAGTGACAAGCCATTGACGAAGTGTAAGAAGTGCGGTGGACGACTGGAAAAAGTCATTTCGGCACCGGCGATTCAGTTCAAGGGATCGGGCTGGTATGTGACGGACTATGCCAGCAAGGCAACGAAGAGTGACAAGGCAGAATCCGAATCAGCGTCAGACAAGAAGTCCGATACAAAAACCAAAGAGAACTCCCCTGCTAAGAAAACTACCGAAAAGGCTCCTCCCAAAGCTTCAAGCGATTGAAGTTGTTCCTCGGCGGCAATAATGGGTGCGTTAACTTCGTCAGTACCTGGAAGTCACAGGCCAAAGCACTTCACTAGTTTGTTGGCAGCATTGCTGACCGCCTCTTTACTTGTCAGCACGATCCTTGCCCAGTCTGGAAATCGACCACTCGCCAATTCCGCAGGTGGCGTTCTGGTGAACGTTGTCGCAAAGCGCGATGACAACCCAACCACCCCCATCACAAGCAAAGAGCTTTCGATATATGACAACGGCGTGGAGCAGTCGATCCGAAATTTCACTCCCGATCCGTCGCCTGCTCGCATCGTTCTCCTGGTAGATAACTCGCTGACGCTTCGTGCCGATGTTGACAAACTGGAGCAGGCAGCACGCGAGTTTGCTTATGAAATCTTCGAAGGAGACAAAATCTTGATCGTCGGTTACGACGAAAAAGCTGAGATCGTTGCCGACTGGACTGACGACGCAAAAGCAATCGAATCGTCACTAAAACTGTTTCGTAAGAAGGGCCAACCTTACCTGTTCGATGCAATTCGCGCAGTGATCTCTGAAGCGTTACAACCGCTCCAAAACCAGAAGCGGATCATCGTGGTGATTAGTGACGGGCTTGATCGCGGCAGTAAAGCGACCTTCGATGAGACCCTGGCAGAGCTGCAAACAGAAAACATCATGGTGTATGCGGTGCAGGCAGTCGACCGCACGCGTGGGGCGATTCGCCGCGACGTTCCCAAGCCTAGGGTGGTGATCGACAAGTTGGCTGAGGGAACGGGTGGACAGATCTTTTCAATCGATCATCCATCTGAAGCTGCGAAGGGAATCTGCGACGAGTTGCGGAAGAATCGTTATGTGTTGTCCTACGTCCCCTCGAGTGCGCCGTTTGGGCAGGCGCGGAGTTTGTTGGTGTTGGCAAACCAAGGGATCACGGTTAGAGCGAAGTCGATGCAGCAACCACGGTAGCAGACTAAGACCCGAGACCAACCGACGTCCTACCGCCTCCGCGAATACAGATAAAACAACACTCCCATAATCAGCAGCACTAAAGTTTCCATAAATACAAAGAAACTCGGCACAAACTTTCCGTGGTCATCGAGCGAATCGGAATATGAGATGTACGTACCGAGAATTAATCCGGCTGCGATCCAGAGCGCTTGTCGTTTCGTGTCCCACACAATGATGGTTTGAGAAACTTTGACGAGAATGCCGTCGTTAATCCGAAGGTAGGGTAAGGGCGCAGCGATGTTTTGTCCAAAATGCAGCCAGTCACAAAGCTCGGACGAGATGCGTTACTGTTCTCGTTGCGGGTTCCCATTGGAAACGGTGGCGCTGCTGTTGGCCAACGACGGCAACCTACCTTCGACTGAACAGGTCAGATGCGGCAAATCTGTCAGGTCCCGCGTCGCCACAGAGAGTGTAATTCTCACAATCTTCTCGTGGGCCGTCGCCCTGGCTTGTACATTTTGGTTCGACGCCAGCGGAATCTTTGAAGGCATCGCGAAAGTTGGTTCCTTCACATTCTTTTTGCTTGGCTTCATCGGTCTATTCAGGTTTCTCTATGCGTTCCTGTTTCTAAAGATCGAGCCTGTCTCCTCAACTGAAATCGGTAAACTCAGTGAACGGCTTCGGTCACAGTTACCTTCATCCCAGGTGAATCCGCTAAGCGATTGGCCACGAAGAGAGAACACGCGCGAGATGGTTTCGCAGCCCAGTGTCACAGAGAACACCACGCGCTTTTTAGATGAAAATTAATCCGGCCATCGAAGTTGGCGATGCAACTGGATGAAAGGTAAGGGAATGTCACCACCTCTTATTTCAACAATCCTGATAACCAATGCATGACGTTTAGCGTCAGTTGCTTGTTATCAATACCCGGATAATTCATTCCGATTGGTTCTCTCTCCGGTGGATCACCCAGTAACGCAGACAACATGTCGGCCTCTGCGAGTACTACAACGCGACCATTACCGACCTTTAACGCCAATCCCTGACTCGTTCCACGAGCCGAGTTAGTTGCCGTAGCGGCGCCGTCGCTTCCGGGATTCACATCACGCGCGGAATCGGCGAGCTTGAGGAAACCAACGCCGTCCTGGGGGCCCTTTAGCGACTGCCCGGAAAACACAACAACACGACTCAACTTCTCCTGTGCGCTACGGCCCGACGTAATCGGATGTTCCAGCAGTAGATGATTATCGTTGGAGTAGAGCATCATGCTCGGCCGAAATTCCTCTGCACTGTTCGACGGATCCTGTGTGACGTTTCCGCTCATCTCTACCCCGAACTGTTTGGCGAGGTTTGCTCCTGACTTGGCGAACGGTCCAGGGTCAGCAATCAAGAGCAAAGCGCCTCCACTTCGCACCCAGTCGTGAACCACCGTGCATTCTTCATCAGTAAACGCCGGCTTCTCAGCGTCAGCTTCGTCGATGTCATCGCCTAACGCGTTGACGATCACCAGCAACTTGAAACTGTCCAGCGTCTTCCTGGTGAATGGTTGACGATTGACGACCAATCGGTAACCGTCGTTCATCAATAGGTCGGCGAATGGTTTGTATCGGCTTGTTGAGGTGTGAAAATTATTATGGGCTTCGTCGAACATTAGCCTGGGTGAAGTTTTTTCAAAGGCGGGATGTTCGACCAGGGATTTGAAGTTTGGATCGGCCAGATGCTGCGCAGTGGTGATCCCGGATAACACAAGAATGAGAAAGGCCGTGACGAGATAGTTATGTGTCGAGGTGTGCGGGGTCATGACGTTTACAAGTTTTGGCTCAAAGTCGTGTGCAGTCTCGATTCGGCTCCCGTGTGTTGTGAGGCCTATTGATCATTTTCCAGTTTCCATTTCTCATTTTCCATTTTGCCGAAGCCAGTTTTCAGTTTCCACCGTTTGTGTTGAACAGACAGAGTTACAAATGAAAAACGGCAAATGTGAAACGGAAAATGACCAATAGATCAGATTCTGGCGTGAAGTTTCGACAGTCTCTCAGCTGCGCGGTTTAGTGTTTCATCGCTCTTACAAAAACAGAATCGCACTTGCTGTTGACCATTTGGGGAGATGCTATAAAAGCTGGATCCAGGAACACAGGCAACACCGATCTCTCGAATCAGATGTTTCGTGAATTCCACGTCGTTGCCAAATCCAAAGGCAGTGATATCGGTCATGATGTAGTACGCGCCATCCGGGACAAATGTCGAAAACCCATTTTGTTCGAGGACGGGTACCAGTAAGTCGCGTCGAGCCCGATATTCACTCTCAAGTGTGTCGTAGTACTCCGCGGGCAACGACAACGCGTACGCTCCTGCGACCTGTAGCGGCGCTGCCGCACCTACCGTCAAAAAGTCGTGCACTTTACGAATGCCGCTTGTTATTTCCGGCGGCGCGATGCAATAGCCAACTCGCCAACCGGTAACGGAATACGTTTTCGACATTGAGTTAACGACTACCGTGCGATTTCGCATTCCCTCAATCTGGGCCATCGAGATGTGCCTGATGTCAGCCCCGTCGCGGGGATACAAAATGTGCTCGTAAATCTCGTCAGTAAAGCAGAGCGTATCAAACTCCTGACAGAGTTGAGCGATGTACTCCATCTCATCCTGACTGAAAACCTTTCCCGTTGGGTTGTTGGGATTGCAAACAATTATGGCCTTGGTCTTCTCATTAAATGCGGCGCGTAGTTCTTGTGGATCAAAACTCCAGTCCGGCGCTCGCAGTGAAACATAACGAGGTGTCGCGTCCGATAGAATCGCGTCGGGAGCATAGTTTTCGTAGAAAGGCTCGAAGACGATCACTTCATCACCCGGATCAACCGTCGCCATCATTGCTGCGATCATGCCTTCTGTTGATCCGCACGTAACGGTTATCTCTGTTTCGGGATCGATTTCGAGACCGAGGTGCCACTTTGTCTTTCGCGTAATCGCGTCGCGAAAATCTTTCGAGCCCCAGGTAATCGCGTATTGATTGACGTCGTTTGCAATCGCCTCCATCGCCTTGCGCTTGATGTCCTCAGGCGCAGCAAAATCCGGAAAGCCCTGAGACAAATTCACCGCGCCATGCTTCAGCGCTTCACGAGTCATCTCGCGAATTACTGACTCAGTAAACGAGCTTGCTTTTTTGGAGACGTGCCGACTTTTGGACGTGGACGGAGTTGCCATTTCAGTTGGAACCGTATGCTCTCACAGGGGTCATACTGTGGCAAGCAACAGACCTCGCAGCGTTCTCCGGTTTTGAAAGGAGGTATGTAGAAACTTACTTGTCCAGGCCCGGGTGAGTTAACCCCTCGACGTTTGGGATCCAGAAGGCCTGGCCATTCAATTCCACACTGCGAAGACCGTGCTTCGGCAAGTCTTTCTCCTTAAGGCCCAGGAACGTGAAATGTGGTAGGTCGCTGAGCACAGTTTGAAACCAACCGTGCTTTGCCATGATCTCGCGCACGCGTGGATTTTCGAATTCATTCACGTCGAAAGCCAGCATGTGGATGTGCTGAGATGTGCCGGGTGCGGCGATGGAGTAAAGAATTGATTTCGATAAGTCTTTACTGAAATAGAGGCCCTCTTTTTCAAGCTCCAACACTTCGGCGATTTGCTGTGCTAGCGAGAGACTCTTAAGGCGTGTGACCTGATTTGCTGTCAGCCGGCCTTGTGACTGCCAGTAGTCTAGCGCGGGTATAAAGCGCGAGTTCCAAAGACGAACGCTATCTTCGTAATTTCGACGAGCGGCTTCAGCGCCATCTCGAGGGGTGATATCGAGACCTTCCTTTTGCGCCTCTTCGCGAGCCTTCCTCAGTTGTTTCAGAGCCTCTGGTTGCAACTCAATATCGTCGAAACCAATTCGTTCTTGTTCGTACCCGGCGGCTTCCTGGAATTTCGTAACCTGCTCTTCGGTCGTGAAGATGCAAACTGGAGGGGGCATCACCTTTTTGGTTGCCAGGTAAACCGCGCCGTACTCCTCGAGTATTCTCCGTGCGACGGGATCACCCGGTGGACACATAACGTTGATGTTTGCCTTGCGCTTTTTTAATGCTTTTGAGAGTGCGTCATAAAACGGAGTGGATTCTGGCTTGCTCTTGTCTTCTGGGATGGTTGTTACCGTCATTTGGTCTGCTTCGTAATCACGCGCTAGTGCCGACAGCGGTCCCACGACCGTAGCGCTGAGTGCCGTAAAAACCAGGATTGAACTTACTTGAGTAGAACGCGGAGCTTTTAGCCGGACATTTATTTTGTATGGCCTGCCTCTGTCGATGAATACCTCAGTGCCCGACAATATGAAGTCGAAATAAAAAGACGACCTTTCGAACAGCAGCGATGATAGTTGTGTAGGATAAAAGTGGTCAACACCATCGATGGTTGAAGTGTGCTAGTCTTAACCATAAGTAATTTGCGATGAACAAAGCAGATTTGTTTATGGAGTTGGTGGCGACCTATCGCAAGCACGGTTGGGATCTGAAGTGTGCGCTGCTGCAGCCTGCCACACACGCAGAAATCCACGAGAAAGAAGCGGACATCCTCGTTCCGGTTACGATCAAGGAAGACGTCATCGACGCTCTCTGGTTCGCGCGTCCATCTAATAACAATCGCACGGCTTGGGAACTGCGACTGCTTGCGGAAACGCAGTATGCGTTGTTTGAGATATTTGAAGCCGATGAAAATGAAGAACAGCGCGAAGAGATGAGACTGGAGATGGAGGCTCGTCTACGAGATTATGTTCTGGGCACTGACGCCGGCCGGGGGCATTGAAGGCGGCGTTTACAAGAACTACACCTTGCCCATTTTGACGGGGATTTCGATCTTTTCGAATTTATCGTTCTCGCCTCGCATCACGACTACATTGACCGTTGTGTACGGGAGAGCTCGGCGAACTCTCATGTAGAACTCCTTCTTAGTGCGAATCGGAGTTTCACCAAACTGAATCACAATGTCACCGTCTTTTACCCCAGCAAGATCAGCAGGCCTGCTTTGCAAGATTTTGCCGAGCTTTACGCCATGTAGGTTTGTGCCTGGTACTTTCACCTCTTCAACGTCGCCATTGTCATAGCCGAATTGCCCAAGGCCTTCGGGGCGTTTATCGAACAAGGCCGTCAATCGGCGATTCTCGTCACTCGAAATTGTGGTGAGTTTTGTTGTCTTCTTTTCCCCGTCGCGCAAGAACTCAACGTCAACAGTCTTTCCGATCGGCGTTGCTACCATCAACTCCGTCATTTCATCTTCGTCGTGTACTTCGCGCCCGTCGAATTTCGTGATTATGTCGCCACCAATCAAGCCAGCCTTATCGGCCGCAGTATCAGGAGCTTCCACATCATCAAAGGTGACTCCTGCGTCGTTGTCAGCTGTCTCAAAGCCATTGACTCCCAGGAACGACTTCGGTTTCATCACTGTAGGAGTGAAGCCACCACTTCTTATCGCCTGTCGCGGCGAAATCACCGCGGTGAAAGCGGCAGCGCCGACAAAGAAAACCAGAAGAGCCACAAACACCCATGCCATCCCACTCATGCGTCGTCGTTTTCGAGTGGATGCCGGAAAAGCCGCAGATGCTGCTACAGGTACTTTTGAGCCATCAAAGCGTACGGTTTCCGTATATTCTGCAATTCCTTCCCCAAGTCGAAATCCGCAGTTTCGGCAGAAGCGTAGTTCTGACGGCATCGCGGAGTGACAATTTGAACAAGTCGTCAGAGTGGAAGCCGGAGCGTGCGCCGTTTGAACGTCAGGATTTTTCGACATAAGAACCCCACCAGTCTTGGCGTTATCGGAAGAATACACGACATTGGCTATACGCCAAATGTCCTTTAGTGGTTCACGAGAGCTGTTTCTAACGCTGAGCCGCAATGCCGACGACATTTGTTTCGACCTATGGCACGATGGATGCTCGAAATCAAGGTGATCTGAGTATTCCTGAGTTCCAGATCCAGAGTTAGGCATTCTTACCTGCTCTAAGATTCGGAACGATTAGGAGAGGGACATTAAACTGTGGAAGTAACAAAGGCACTTGCGGTACTCCAACCGCTATACGGCAAAGATAACATCGAAATCCTAACCGTGGATGGCCGTCGCGTTCGCGGTATTGTGTACAGCATGAGGATCACCCAGGCGCTCACTACACCCAGCGTAAAAATGGAATGCGCAACTGGTGAAATCATCAAGATTCCATTTCCAACCATTGCTGAGATTAGGGATCACAACAAGATCTGAACCCTGTTTTGGTGCCTGGGCCTTTTGCTTTTAACTGGGCGAGTTGTTGGGCTTCGGCAGGCCAAATGCTAAGGTCAAAAATTTAAGCACTATCTTGCCTCATTTACGCGTATGCTTTTCTCGCGTATAGTACGCCGTTCGATTTTGCTGAATTCAGTTTTTCGGAGGGGTTTTACGAGTTGGCATCGCCTTTAGCAATTGAAGATTTTGGTAGTCGCATTGCAACCGTTTGGTCTGAACTGCGGCCTGCTACGCGCGGTTTGGTGGAACGTGCATTACAACCTGCGTTAGGTGCCGCGCAACCGACGCGTAATTTTCAGTACGACGCGCGAGCTGATATTGAGCTCAGTAGGTTCTTGACGGTGCTGGATGATCGCGTTGGTGAGAAGAGCGACGCACTCGATCCTGAAACGGTTAGCAAGGTCAGATCAGTTGCCGACACTTGTGCAGCGGTGCTGCTCGAAAAGACAGAGTCAGCAGAAGTATTTACTCAGCTGGTGGGACGAGCTGAGATGCAACGCGATTACAAACGAATCGACCTGCTTGCTGATGCGCTGAACACACGGTTCCCACCTAGTGAAATCTGCGAACTCGCCCGGTCACAAGACGTCATAGTCCGCGAATTGGCAAAGGAAGCTCTAGCGCGCAGTCCCATTTCCGTGCTGGCGGGGTTGCTCAGTGACCCGGTTGATTCCGAGATCGCGCGTGCGGCGTTGCGCAGGCAAGTTATTGAATATGGCTCTGAGGAAGCGCGACAGATTGTGAACGTTTTGGATCAGGGAGAGGAAATGTGAGTCTTAGACTTGCGACCCGCGGATTGACTAAGACCAAGCGTCCAGGTCCAAAGACCAACGGTTAGTTTTTTCCGATCTCGTGAAGTCGCCTGACGACCTGGTCAATCAACCAGTTTGGCGTTGACGCCCCAGCGGTAACTCCCACCTTTTGCACATTCGCTAAATCTGCAGGATTGATTTCGGCAGGTGTTTCAATCAAAAAACTCTTCGCACACTGTTCCTGACAAACTGCTAACAACTTCACGCTGTTCGACGAGTGACGGCCTCCAATCACGTAGAAAGCGTCCACCTGCCCAGCCAACGCGCGAGCTGCATCCTGACGATCGCGGGTTGCCGAACAGATTGTGTTCACGACTTGCGGTTCAGCGTCCGTCTTTTCTCTTACTGCTTCTGCAACCTCGAGAAAGGTCTGTAACTTGATAGTCGTTTGCGAAACGACCAGAGGTGAGCGCAAGAAAGGAAGCATAGCTACCTCAGCAGCATCCCGCACCACGTAGGTATTGTCTGGAGCGTAACCCACGACGCCAATCATCTCAGGATGATCAGGATTACCCGCGACGACGACATCTCGACCTTCGCGGGCAGCGCGTTCAGCGAGATGTTGGACGCGAGTCACAAACGGACAGGTCGCATCAATTACTTTCGCCGCTCTTTGTTCCAAATCGTATTGGACTTGTGGTGTCACACCGTGAGCACGAATGACCGCGATGGTGTCGCCGTCGGCTTCGTCAGGAGTGTCGATTGTGGAGACACCCTGCGCTCTGAGACGTTCCATTTCCTGAGCGTTATGGATCAACGGCCCGAGCGAACGAATTGGTCGCGCGCCCTCTTCTACCGCTTCCTCCACCATTTCGACGGCTCGCTCGACGCCGAAACAAAAACCAAATTCTTCTGCAAGGAGAACTTCCATCCGGACCGTCCTTCAGTTCATTTAGCTAAATCGCTTGGGGTGGCACCTCGCCGTCCGCATTTTGGCGACACTTTTCACGCCACTCTTGACGAAGCTTGTCGCCGCCTGCTAGACGCTCATCGATCCATTCCAGTTCCCAGTCAACAATGCTGCGGACCTGGCCTAGGAACGCTTTTTTCAGGTCGCCAACTGCATGGGCTATGTCTCGAGGCAGGATAGCGTACGAAAAATCCCCAATCTGGCGTAAACCATCACAGACGGCGTCTGCGGCATTGCAAACTCGATCCCGCGTGTCTTCCATAAATCTTGAACCTCCACTCAACCGCGCTCAGCTAGCAAATAGCGCAGCTAAAGAATTCTAGCACTATATGCTTTACGCGGGCACGGGAGCCGGAGTTCGGAAGAGATTCAGCCACAGATTGACACGGATATGACGGATCAGAGGCGACACTTGATCCGTGTCATCGTGTGCATTTGTGGCTTATGTCGGCAGGCCCTTCCTGGCAATCATCTCCATCAAATCACAGAACCTATCAAGCTCGCCGAGAGTCGTGTAGACGTTGGGTGTGATGCGGACGCCCTTAAACTCTTCGTGGACGATTGGAGTTGTGAACACTCTATGTTTGTTGAAGAGGTAGTTGCCGATTGCTGTGGGCTCGATTCCTTCCACTTTAACGTTGGCAATCGCACACGATTGATTCGGATCAAAAGATGTGTTGAACCCGATTCTTGGCACGTCCTTCAGCCGGTTCATCCAGTAGCGCGACAGATAACGCAGCCTCGCTTCTTTTCGCTTTGCTCCGATTCCGTTGTGAAACAGCATCGCCTCACCAATCGCCAGTCGAGGTGCGGCCGAATGCGTGCCGACTTCCTCAAACTTACGAATGTCGCGTGACTGTGTGACTTCCGCAGCCATTAGAGGCCACAGTTTCTCTATTTTGTCTCGCTTCACATATAGCAGCCCGGTTCCTTTGGGAGCGTAAAGCCATTTGTGCAGGCTTGTGCCGAAGTAGTCGCAGCCAAGATCCTTCTGTGTGAATTCAAACTGCGCAAAAGAGTGGGCACCGTCAACGATCGTCTCGATCCCGCGTGCACGTGCCATATCGCACACGGCCCTGACGGGAGTGATCTGTCCGGTGAGATTAACTTGATGCGAAATCAGAATCAGTTTTGTTTTAGGATTAATGCCCTTCTCGAATGCTGAAGTGATCTCGTTGAGATTCTTTGGTGGAATCGGAATCTGAACAAGCTTCAAGACAAGACCCTCACGACGTTCACGTTGCTTCAGAGTGTTGAGCATGCGTGGATAGTCTTGAGTCGTCGTAAGAATTTCGTCACCCGATTTGAAGTCGATGCCGTTCAGCAGGATTTCGAGCGACTCTGAAGCGCCCCGCGTGATCGCAATCTCTTCACGATCACAATCGAAGATTTCGGCGAGCCCGGTGCGAATGGTTTCCGACTGTGGTTCTAGTATCTGCCACATCGTGTAGGCAGTTGCATCTTCCTGTTGCCAGGTGTAGCGAACAAGTGCTTCGGTCACGATCCGTGGACTTGGAGACACGCCACCGTTGTTGAGGTTGATGATGCCACGCGTAACTGTGAAGGAGTTTTGAATGACAGACCAGTAGTCTTCATCCATTGCCGCTTGTTCAGGCGAGAGATGCGCGACATTGCGAGACGCTGCCTGAACCTCTTTCAAAAGCGCACCAATTGCCGGGTGGGCCAATGCGGCGAGTCCCACGCTTTTGCCTGCGAGCCCGAGAAAGTTGCGACGAGTTGTTTCGCTGTTCATTGGATAGTCCCCTCGAGTTCGAACAATTGTTTTTGTCTCTGCGCAATCTCTGCGTCTCTGCGGTTGAGAAATATTAGCTCCGTCCACAACCGCAGAGGCGCAGAGAACGCAGAGGCGGCGCCGAGATTCTTCACAAACAGAGACTATTCACGAGGCTTTTTGGCGCCGGACCTACTGTCCTTCATAAACAATTTCCCCATTGATCACTGTCATCACACAGTGCGTCTTCAGTATCTCCAACTCGGGAACGGTCATGATGTCGGCCGACAGGATCGTCAAGTCGGCAAGTTTTCCTGTTTCGATTGTCCCTCTTAGTTTTTCTTCAAACGCCGCATAGGCGGGCCAGACTGTGAACATCTTCAGTGCCTGCTCTCGTGTAACAGCTTCTTCGAGATGCCAACCTTCAGTGGAGAAACCCTTCTGGTCCTTTCTGGCAACCGCAGCGTAGAACTCAATCATCGGCTCGCCTCGTTCTACCGGCGCGTCCGTCCCACCGGGCACGACTACTCCCGACTTGATAAAGCTTTCCCACGCGTACGCACCCTTCAAACGGTCCAACCCGAGTCGACTCGGCGCGAAGAAAAGATCGCCAATAGCATGCGAAGGCTGCATCGACGGGATCACACCGAGTTTGGCAAATCGCGGTATGTCTGCGGGATTGACGATTTGTGCGTGCTCTACGCGCCATCTTGGCTCAGGTACTTTTCTTTCCGCACGCCTCACAGCATTCAGGGCCATCTCATATTCGTCGATGATGTAACGATTTGCTTTGTCGCCAATGGCGTGAGTCTCTACCTGGATTCCCTTGCGAAGCGCTTCAGCTAACATCGGACGCAGCTCTTCGGTTTTTACTCTCAGAAAACCTGCCGTGTCAGGCGCGTCAGAATAAGGTGCCAACAACGCTGCCCCTCTTGAGCCAAGCGCTCCATCAGAAACTACTTTGATTGTTCGCACTGTGAGCCGATTTTGGAAGTCACCAATGATCGGACCTTCCTTGAGCAACCTGTTGGCACCACCACCCGGTCCATAAACGGCTTTGTAGATGCGAAGTTTTATTTCGCCCGAGGCGTAGAGCTTTTTAAAGATTTCAACATCGTCGTAAGTGCCCCCAGCGTCCTGCACCTGTGTCCATCCAAGTGCGACATCGCGGTTCACTCCAAGGACGACTGCTCGTTCTTCATCAGCTCGCGTGGTCGCAGGAACCAGATCTCTTACGAGACCCTGGGCGGCGTCGAGAAGCATGCCGTTCGGTTCACCACTCTGTTTGTCTTTCGAGACTTCGCCGCCAAAAGGATTAGGGGTGCTTTTGTCGATCCTGGCGAGCTTGAACGCTGCGCTGTTTGCTACCGCGCCATGACCATCTGCTCGTCCGAGGATGACCGGGTTGTTAGGCGATACTTTATCGAGGTCCCAACGCGTTGGAAAAACTGGCGGACTCCAGTGAGTTTCAATCCAACCGCGTCCAGTCACCCATTCTCCGGGTTTTGCCTGGTCTACACGCGCCTTCACTTTTGCGAGGAGGTCCTCAAGGCTCGTTGTGCCTTCGAGATTCAAAGTCATCTCCCGAAAGCCAACGCCAGAAAGATGTTGGTGCGCATCGGTAAAACCAGGCAGTACTGTCTTGCCGTTCAGATCAACAACTCGAGTGTTAGTGCCGACGAACTTCTGCACACCTGTATTTGAGCCGACATAAACAATCCGATCTGACTTGATGGCAATTGCCTGCGCCTTTGGCGAACGATCGTTTGCGGTGTAGACGTCTCCGTTCTTGAAGACGATGTCAGCCGACGTTGTGCGGGTCTGAGTTGGCGCGAGACTGAGCACTAAAACGCTCAGGACTACGAGCAGGAGTTTCATAGTTTCCCTCGAAGACTTTAATAAGAATGCGGATTCAATCAGATGGCGTGCGAGACGGGTTATATCATAGAGCGAGTGGAGACCTGAATGGTTAGCCACAGACTACACGGATAAACGAGATCAGAAAAAGAAACTATCCAAGAAATGTTTTAAGTTGCTGTAGTGTTGGCAATCCTGGTCGCGCGCCCAGGGCGGAACATTTCATCGCAGCCACTGCATTCCCTAACTTCATGCTTGTCTCAATGTCTTCACCGGTGAGCATTCCGTAAAGGAACCCGCCGCGAAACGCGTCCCCAGCCCCGGTTGTGTCTTTGCATCCGCCTGGAGCTGGGTACGCAGGTGATTTGAGGAATTGACCTCCACAGTAGATAACCGCGCCCTGATCGCCCAGCGTCATGCCGACTATCCCGGAGCCGTAACGGTTGTGTGATTCAACTAGCGCCGCCATCGGATCGTCGATTCCAGTGACGCGGTGCGGAAACTCTTTCGATCCGAGAAGTATGTCGATGTACGGGAGCAGCGCTGGCAATCCGTCGTACACGTTGTCGATGTCTGCCGAGATCAAAGTGCCGGCTTGCTTTGCATCCTGCGCAACGCGCACACAAGCAGGCGGATCGTGTGCGTCGAGATGTAAGACCCGACCTTGTGATCCAAAGTTACGTGGCGCTTCTTCGGGCTTGTACGCCAGTCTGTCATCGCGATCCCAGACGATGGTGCGTTCGCCGGTGTTTTCCTCGATCGTAATAAACGCTATCTGTGTTGCCGAGCCATCGACTACTTCGGCATAGTCAGTGTTTACACCTTCGTCCTGCAAAGTTTTCAAACCGAATTGACCTTCCGGATCTGAACCAAATCGACCGGCGTAGGCAGTCTTGAATCCCAAACGCTGCAACGACACCATCGCAGTGGCTGTTTGGCCACCGGCGGACAATTTGTGCGACAACAGACGCGTTTTCGTGTCGAACGAAGGGTACTTTGGAACGACGATCAAGTGATCGACAGCATTAAGGCCGAAGCCCACAGCATCAAAAGGTTTGTTCGCCGGAAGTGAAAAGGGGAAGCGCATGCTAGGTCAATAAGCTGAGATGTTGTGTTCAGTCAATGCTGCTTTGCAAATTAGTTTCTATTAGTTAATTGAATTATTTTCAGGTTAGGAAGGGGACCTTGTCCCCGCCTGATTGCTCCACTGAAGGATGGAGAGTGCGCCATTGCAAGCCAAGCGGGGACAGGGTCCCCTTCCCTACCTGAAAATATTCCCTTAAGTCGAAACAAGACCTGCCTGAGTGCCATCCTCTAATTGCCTGATGCAATGACAACGGACAAGTGACTTCTCCTAGGCTAAAATCTAACTACAGTGTCACTAGAAGATAAACTCAAAGAGCTACCCTCCTCGTCCGGTGTCTATTTACACAAAGACTCGTCGGGAAGGGTCATTTATGTTGGCAAGGCAAAGAACCTGCGCAGTCGGGTGCGTTCTTATTTTCGCGCTGCGCGTCCATTCGACCGCAAAACTGATGCCCTGGTTGATCAGATTGCAGATCTTGAGTTCATCGTAACCGACAATGAAGTAGAGGCGCTGATCCTGGAAGCCTCGCTCGTCAAACAGCACAAGCCTCGTTACAACATCAAACTTCAGGACGACAAGTCGTATCCACATCTTAAGCTGACCATCAATGAACCTTTTCCGAAAGTGGTCATTACTCGTCGCATCCAGCGCGACGGCGCACTTTATTTCGGACCTTTTCTGCCGGCAAGTCTTGCACGCAAAACGATCGACGTAATCAATCGAACGTTCCAGCTACGTACTTGCGATATTGAGATTAATGGCAAAGCGCCCCGGCCCTGTTTGGAGTATCACATCAAACGCTGCCTCGGTCCCTGCGTGAAAGGGCTTTGTACTCCGGAACAATACCAGGAGGCGGTGCGCGACGTGCGCCTGTTGCTTGAGGGACGCAACCACGAACTCGCGGTCACGCTCGAGCAGCGAATGATTGATGCTTCCGAAGCGATGCTTTACGAACTCGCGGCAAAGTATCGCGATTTGCGCAAGACAGTTAATCGCCTTTCCGATCAACAGAAGATGGCGACGACGTCTGAAGATGATATCGACATTTTTGGTTACTACCGCGAAGGTCAGCGTGTTGCGCTACAGCTGTTCACAATGCGTGAGGGACACATCGTCGGACGTCGTGAGTTCTTCTGGGAAGACTTACCAATTGACTCTTTTGATCCGGCCGAGTTCCTGAGTGAAGTCCTGGCGCAGTATTACGCTTCGGATTATGTTCCCCGCGAAATTTACGTTCCGGTTGATTTCACAGATCGCGAACTTCTCGAAAAGGCGTTAACTCAGCGCAGAGGCCGACGTGTGAAGATCGTCAACCCACAGCGCGGCGAGAAGCGCGACATGATCGATCTGGTTGAGAAGAATGCCAAGCTCGCTTTTGAGCAGCGTTTCCGCATTCTAAAACCTGACATGAAGCTGGTGCTCGAAGAGTTACAGGAGACGCTGGAGCTTCCGCACTTCCCGGCCCGAATTGAATCGTTCGACATTTCTCACATCCAGGGCGCTGAAAACGTAGCCGGCATGGTTGTTTGTGATAACGGCAAGATGAATCGTTCTGAGTATCGGAAGTTTCGTATCCGCGGAGTCGAAGGTGCTAACGACGTGGCGTCAATGCGTGAAGTTGTGACCCGCCGTTACAAGCGTTTGCTGGATGAAGGAAAGCCGTTGCCAGATCTGATAATGATTGACGGTGGGAAGGGACAGTTGAACGCTGCGGGTGACGCCATGAGTGAAGTTGGCCTTGAAGCGATTCCGATGGTCGGCATTGTTAAGCCACCGCAGCGGCACAACGACGTCGCGTACTTGCTCATGAAGGGACGTGAAGACGAGCCTATCTATCTCGATTCACATTCATTGATTCTTCGTTTACTCCAGATGATTCGTGACGAAACACATCGTTTCGCGGTCACCTATCATCGCAAGCGACGAGAGCTGCGTGATTTTACATCCGAGTTGACCGCGATTCCCGGCGTCGGTGACAAGCGGAAGGGAAGACTGCTGAGACACTTTGGTTCGATTCAACGTATCTCACGCGCCAGCGTTTCGGAGTTGACGCCGTTTGTTGGACGGAAGACTGCGGAGGAGATTGCCGGACACTTCGAACGACAGAAGGCTTTGGCTGAATTAGCCGCGACTTCCTAAGGTCCGACGAACTTTAGTTTGTCGGTGAGAAGAACTCAGCCACAGATAACACGGATGAAAGGATACGACTGTATCAGTGGCATTTGTGTTTATCTGTGGCGCAATCGTACGACAAACTAAAGTTTATCGGACATTACACCTCGCCTTTCACTCCGGCAAATTCATAACTCAGGTGAAGTTTCAATGCACCGTCAAGAATTTCCGCGCGAACGTCTTTGGCGCGCGCTTTCACTGTTCCGTTACTCGCCTTAATCGGAACCATCAGTGAGAGCTGTCGATCAGTTACAAGGATCAGGGGATTCACTCGCTGATTGATTGCCGTCTGCACAAACACAGTGACGAAGTTGTTTGCAACCGGCGATACACCTTCCAGGTTCACACCCTCAACATTAACGCTTCCATAAACTGTCTGTTTTGGTTCGTCGAAGCGCAACTGAATCGACGTTTGTGCCCAGCCCTTAAACTGCATGCAGTTTCCGACGAGGTTGTAGCTTCCAGTAAAAGCCATGGGAACTGAGATCTGTCCGTTGCGAAACTGCACTCCAGTTTTCACGCCACTAGCTTCCGGCAGTAGCGTGAGCTGGTTGGAGCAGCCACCTTGAAAGTTAGCCAACTCAAGACGATCTGAATCGACTGATTCAAGCTTGCCGAGATTAAATGTCGGCGTTCCTAATCCTGAAAATGTGGTTGCTAGGACCGCATCTACGAAACCCTGGTCCAGGCTCACAACGATTGTTCCGGGAGGATCACCCTTTGGATCAGGCGCGGTTACCTTTGTGCCGGGAACGGCGCGCGCTCGCGGTGCTCCGAGAAAAAAGATAGCCGCACCGCCGCCGAGCAACGCGCCCAATAAAAGGGTAACGATGTATCGCATTTAGATACTCCTTAAGGGGTTGGACTTGTTGAAGGCGAAGCAGTAGGACTCGCAGGTGGCGGAGGAGGCGCACTGTTCATATTTGTCAGTAGCGTGCGCAACACTGCCGCAATCGTATTTGTCACTGCATCAACCTGGGCTCTGACCTGGGCCTCTGGAACTTTATTAAATCCAGCAGGCACTTCAAAGTAACTCGGATCGACGTTAGTTGTAATGTCGCGCATCTCAGCAACGATCTTCGCGCCTTTCACGCCCTGCACGTTACCACTTGCTTCGCTGTAAAGTTCCGCGCGAAGCGGCAAGCCAGTTTCCTTATCGATGTAAACGAACGACTCAGTATTCACTTGACCGGCCGACGTGTTCGTATTTGATGTACGTGCGTAACGATACTTTTGTGCGGTGCGTCCGTTAACTGTTTCCTCACCGACAAGTTCAATACCCTGGAGCTTGTCGAGGTACGAGACGAGTTGGCCCGGCGTCATTAGTTTGTGCAACTGAAATCCAGTGGCCGTCGGAGTAAGCTCAGCATACTGCTTGCGGGCTGGTGCTATAGCGTAAGGAGTCGCGGCATGGTCGAGGTAGATCAGGTCTGATCCATCGGGTAGTTTGAACTGGAGTCGGCGGTCATCGCCATTGCGCGCAACTTCTGCCGAAAGAGGTGGGATGCCGATCGCGTTGTCGCCACCTTCAGTTTGTGCACTGAACACCAGGGTTGCTTTGTACTTGTCCGGCTCGCGTGCGGCGAGAGTCGCAATTGGTTGAGCGGTAGTATTTGTGTTTGCCGGCGTTAGATTCGCGTTTGTGGATAGATTCGTATTCAAGTTGGACTCCGCGACCGGTCCTCGTTGACAAGCTCCGAACGCAAAAACCAAAAAAGAAAAAAGAAGACTAAAGCCCACACGTGTGGCGATGGCAGTTTTCATCTCAACACTCTCCATAGTTCTGCGAATAATCGCAGGTCACGTTATTTAAAGGGGGGTTGATAGAGGGAAGGGTGAGAGGATAACACAAATGTCCGATATGCTTCAGCTTGTCGGTCCAGGTACTTGATTGATAGCCGACAGGCTGAGGCATATCGGACATTAAGATTGACTTACCTCGCGGTTTTCGGTAGAAGCGCGGTGCTCTTACATATCACGCCGTGGAGTTGCGATAATGAAATATCTCTCGCTCGGGCTGGTTTTTCTATTCGCTCTTTCGCTGTGCAATCTTTCCGAAAAATTCAAACGTGGAAAATCAACAACCGGATCGGGTCCCAGTTCCTCTTCGACGTCCGGTGAGAATGGCGCTCCTGCTGAACACGGTGCGGCGAACCCTGCACAATTAGCCGCGCTCGAAGGTGGTCACGACGCTAAGTGGGATCGACAGGGAATGTCCTTTAAGGTTCCGGCAAACTGGAAAGAGGTTAACAACGAATCCAAGGAACTCCTGTGGAGTTCGCCCGGTAGTGAAGCTTCATTGATTGTGAGTATCTCACCTATGGCCGAGAACTTTCCGACCGATGCGAGCATCAACGCTTATTACGACGGCGCGAAGACAAGAGCTAAGAACGGTGAGGTCGACGAAGTAAAATGGATGGAGATCGATGGGCTGAAAGGCGTTCAGTTTCGAGAGGCAAATCCGGAAAAGCCGGATGGCTTTAGACGACTCCAGTGGTTGGCCTACAGGAAATTTACCGGCCAGGTTCAATACGTTAGTGTGATGCTAGCGACTGACGGCAAAGGTTTTCCAAAGCACCAGGACGAACTGTACGGGATTCTCTACTCGACCAAGATTACACACTAGCAAGACTCCTCAACCCGAACTCGACGGGCGTGATCGGCGTCACGTTCGTTCAGCTTGATCGGAATTGAATCTACCTCACGTCAAGCTGTTGGCGAACTGCTGAAACAAAAGCGAGCGACCACGGTCTTGTGAGTCGCCCGCTTTTCTCCGTTCGTTGACTACTTCCTTATGTAGTTTCTATGGATCCAGGCGTCGTTCTTTTGGCGATCACGAGTTTCGAAAAAGATGCTGCGCTCATCTTCACGAGTTACGAGTTTGACTCTTTGCGTTACGTCTTTCTCGACCGGGGAAGGCTTTTCGGAATCGCCGAGAAATGCTGTTACGGCTTTTTGTTCTAAAGCTACTGGCTTGGAGTTTTCTTCCAACTCGGCAATCGCTTCGACGGCGCTTGCCTTCAGCAGTTTGGGCCAGAGTTTTACGAACAAGGCTCGCGACGCGTAGACATCCGCACTGTTGACCTGGCCATTGATAGCGAATGCGTAACCAATGACGTCGCTCTTGTTTTGAACAATTCCGGAGAGAGCGTTGATATAAGCCGCGGTTGTTTCTTTGACTTTTAAATTATCGACAGAAAGTTCCAGGCTCGAAACGGAAACGGTCTCGTTCACAGTCCCACCAACATTTTTGCTCAACTTGGCCTGGGTGACGGAGACATTGTCCCAGACCTCTTGTTGCGAGTTTGAGCGTTTGGCTGCGAGTTTCAGTTCCCTGGTTGAAGCGGAATTCTCGGAACTTGCGAACGAAGCATTGCCTTCACTGCCGCGTCGACTCCATCTTCCTGACTCCACACAAAACGCCGCAATCGGCATCCGGCCGGACTTCGGCGGGACGATGAAATCGGTGGAAATCATCCGGTCCTGATCACCACCGCGCACAATGTCGCCTGACTGAACATAGATGTCCTGGTTTGAGAGGTTCCTGATCGCGAGCTCGTTGACGTCTTTAGTTTCGTAGACGATGACCTTCTTCTGGGCCAGCGCCTCCTGAAGCGTGAGAAAAGAATGATCCTTGAGGAGATCTTTGCCGTGGACGAGGAAGACGGTGAGATTCTTGTGTGTGTACGGACCGGAGACGCGGTAGTTGAGTGATTGGGACTCCGCGGACTGGCTTGACTGTGTGCCGCTTGATTGCTGAGCCAGAGTATTTTTCACGATTCCAATTGAGGCGGCGACGATTAGACAGAGAACTGCGCTAGTGAAGAGAAGCTTTTTCATAGTCGTACTCCTGTAGCAGCCGGCTGATTCAGCAGTATTCGTGCGTGGTGAATACGCCTAAACTTTGCGGCTGCGATAAGTGATTGTCCTGAGGGGAGACGACCTTAGTTACCCGCTTGGTCAAGACGAAGAACTAACAAGCTCGGGGAGAAGCGAAGATGGCAATTATAAGAACGGATATAGAGGAGTCTTCTTGCGTGCTGAGACGCGAGCTGTGATAAGGATAGTTGCCTGAGGCGATTGTTTCGATGAGGGAATTGTTAATGCTCAGTCATGAACTGTCGGTGCGTCCGCGTGAGGGACGAAGCATCCTCTACATCTAGCTTCGTATTTGTCCGACGCGCCGACGGCTACGCGCTCTTCGGACTCAAACGTTCTTTGTGAGTAGTTGGCCGTTTGGCCGCACTTCATGCAGATCGCGTGTGTCTTTGTGATGTACTCCGCAATTGCCAGGAGTTGTGGCATCGGTTCGAAAGGTTTGCCGGTGTAGTCTTGATCGAGCCCGGCGATGATTACTCGCAAACCTCGACGCGCGAGTTCGTTAGCAACGTTCACCAACTCCTCATCAAAAAACTGACCTTCGTCTATGCCGACCACTTCCGTACCCGGCTCTATCCGCTCCATGATCTGAGCCGCGCTGCTGATGTTTGAAGACTCATGGCGCATCTCTGAATGCGAAACGATGTGATTGTCAGAAAAGCGGGCATCAATTTCTGGTTTGAAGACTTGTACTTTTTGACGAGCAATCTTGGCGCGACGCAACCGTCGGATTAACTCTTCCGACTTTCCTGAAAACATCGAACCCGCGATGACTTCGATCCAGCCAACGCTCGACCGGTGATGAGGTGGCGGATCTTCATGATTAATTGTTGTGACTAATTCGTCCATACTTATTTTAAAGTTTATCAATTAGTTACCATCTGCACTCGTTACCACACGGTGGTACTGATGACTTCACGACACTAACGTCGAGATAGCTATTGCTCCGGGTTTTGATTTGAATACATCTTCGGATTATAAAAAGGAGCGAACGCTGCAATCAGCGCCAGCTCAAAACTCAACGAACGAGATACAAGATCTCTCGACAAAACACCCCACGCTCCTTGTTTGCTTCTGATGTCTCGACCGCCTGTTACTTCGTCCATCACCAGACCGAGTTCTTTCCTACCTTCGATTACGCTCTTTACGATGTCGGGCGGCACTGAAATCGAAGGCGCAGCCCCAAAGGCACTTCTGTCTGATCCATTCGTAGCGTAAGCCCACCCTCGCAGAAAAGTGTGCCATTCGCCTTCGATGGAGATGGAATGAAAACCCCCTTCCAGGCCCACGTAAATGTCCGCAGAAAGCCGACGGCTCTTCAGCGATTCCTGGGCGGCGAACGCGCGCTCGCGTGCTCCCTGCATCAATTGCCAGTCTGTGATCGGCATTGCGGGCACGCTCACCTCGACTCTTCGTGCAACAACATTCGCTTCACTCCAGTCCGGATCGATCGCAGCAATCCGAGACACACTCGCACGCACCGCCATTATTTTTGAAGCGCGATCAGATCCAAGCGCGATTGTTTTGGTAGACACCGAAAGTTTACTGGAGGTTTACAAGCGATGATTGAAGCGCGTCAGAGGCTAACGCATCGCTGCGTACTTCGTCAAAAGTGGAATATTTGGTCGTTGGTTCTGTCTCATGTTATTGAAGAAGCAAAAGACAAAGTCCGAATACCCATCAGACACCGTTCCGATGCGTTTGAAATACCACCAACCGCAGTTGGTGGATTATTCAGACCCAACCTACACGAGCAAGTCTCTTCAGCCATCAAATCCCACCAACCGCAGTTGGTGGATTGATTCATATTCAGCCTGTGATCACAATGGCACTCCATGAAATCTCATCAAAGAGTCAGTTCCTTGGAGGCTAGGTATGAACCATCCACCGACTGCAGTCGGTGGGATCAATGAGCTACGCTGGTCTCGTTTTTTAGGTTGAGCATGAAGCAATCCACCAACTGCGGTTGGTGGTATTTCAAATGCATCAGTACCCCCGAGACGCGGTTGACTTTGATTTACCCCGTTTGCTGTAATCAATTTCAACATCTAATCGATCGCCTGGATTTGTTTTCGGAGTTAAAAACACAATGACAACCGAGGAACTCGTTTACGATTGGAACACGATCGAGCCATCTCTCATATCCCCTCAACGTCAAATTAGCTTCGATGACGAAACCCTGCGCGACGGCCTTCAGTCTCCTTCCGTCCGCGAACCGGCCGTTGAACAGAAGATTGAATTACTGTACTTGATGGATGCTCTTGGGATCGACACCGTGAACATCGGATTACCCGGCGCGGGGGGAACTCACGCAGCCGGTGTGGAACGCCTCGCTCGAGAGATTGTTGAGAAGAAACTGAACATCAGACCCAATTGTGCTGCCCGGACACACCGCAACGATATTGTTCCCATTGCCGAGATTTCCCAGCGTGCAGGAATCGCGATTGAGGCGTGTACGTTCATTGGTTCATCATCAGTTCGGTTCTTCGCGGAAGACTGGACACTCGATAAGTTGCTCAAGTTGACAGAGGAAGCAGTGACGTTTGCCGTCGGCGAGGGGTTGCCGGTTATGTACGTAACTGAGGATACGACCAGAGCCAATCCCGACGTCATCCGCGCTTTGTATACAACCGCGATTCGCTGCGGCGCGAGGGCTGTCTGTGTCTGCGATACGGTTGGGCACTCAACGCCCGACGGCGCGAAAGCCGTGGTGAGTTTTGTGAAGAACATCATCGACGAAGAGGGTGGCAACATCCGACTCGATTGGCACGGACACCAGGATCGTGGGTTGGGAGTAATCAACTCGATTGCGGCCATTCAAGGAGGCGCGGATCAGGTTCACGGCACCGCACTGGGCATTGGTGAGCGAGTGGGGAACACTCCGATGGACCAGTTACTTGTTAATTTGAAACTGATGGGTTGGATTACGAATGATGTGTCGAGGCTCGGAGAGTACTGCGAAACTGCCGCGAAGATCTGCGGTTGGCCTGTGCCTCACAATTATCCGGTGTTTGGACGAGACGCTTTCAGAACGGCGACTGGCGTGCACGCAGCAGCAGTCATTAAGAGCTACAAAAAAGGGAACCAGCGTCTGGCAGATATTGTCTATTCCGGAGTTCCTGCAGGAGAGTTTGGATTAGAGCAGGTAATTGAGATCGGCCCAATGAGCGGTAAATCAAATGTGATTTACTGGCTCGAGAAGCGCGGTATTGAAGCGAGCG